>JBKJZF010000078.1:0-9573 GCA_046715315.1 Solirubrobacterales bacterium
GACGGCTCCAGGACAGGCCAGCCCACAGACCTATGCTGCCTCCTCCTCGAGGTCCGGATATTGGGGTGGGGCCTCGCCACGGCTCTCGACGATCGCCGGGTAGTCCTCCCCCTCGGTCGGGACCACCTCGATCAATGTGAGCTTCACGCGCCACTCATCACCGAAGTCGAATATGTAGGCGATCGGCTGCCGCGGCTTCAGCTTTAGCTTGTCGATCCGCACGTCGGCGCTCTTCGGCTTCGGCCCGGGAGCGAAGTCGGACAGGGGCGAGAACTCGAGCGCGAACGGGTGCTCGTATTCGCTGGCGCGATCCCCCCAGAACCTGCCGGTGAGCCAGAAGGCGAAAAGGTGGTCCTCGTCCCAGTTGAACGCCTCGCGGAGCGCCTCGTGCAGGTCGATCAGCGTCTGGTCGCCCCGGATCGCGATCGTTCGCGTCACGCCGCGCAAGCCGACGAGTTGCCCCTTGAACACGTATGCGACCGTGGCCCTCATCCGGTCCTCCTTGATCTCCTCGGCGAGAGAACGTACGGCTCGGCGCGGACGGTCAATCCTTTAGAACCCGAGCCACGGGCGCAGCGTTCCCTCGACCACGGCGGGCTCGAGGAAGGCGCGCATCAGCTCCTCGTGGAAGCGTTTGCGCAGCATCTGCGGTTCGAGGCGTACTGTGCGTGTTAGGACGTATCTTGAGATCTGCGTGGGGGCCTAAACGGGGCCTATTCGTGGGGCGTGCCACAGTGCCAAGGTTGGCTGGCTCACCATGACTTGGTGGTCGCGATCGAGCGCGGCATGTCGATCCGCCAGGCCGCGCGCACCTTCAACGTCTCGCCCTCGACCGCCCACAAGCACTGGCACCGCTGGCGCGAGGCGAGCGTCGAGGATCGGCACAAGCTCAGCTGCCTCGAGGACCGCTCGACGCTTCAACGCTGAACGCGGGGCTTGAGCTTCGAGAGCTGGGGTTTTGGCAGCCGGTCCAAGACGAGTTCGAGCTGATCCGCAAGTGCACCCGCGGTCGGCCGTCCAGCCGGGTCGCGAGCCAGGCAGGTCATGATCGGGTCGGCGAGGGGCGGGGGCACCCTGCCCGTCAGCTCACGCGGCTGCTCGACGAGCTGGGGAAAGCGCTCGGTGGGAACCTTCGAATCTCGATCCCCCTTCGAGAATGGGCGCTCGCCGAGCAGCGCCTCGAACAGGGTCACGCCCACCCCCCACACGTCCGCCGGGGGGCCGATCGGCACGCCATCGTCCGGCCGGGCCTGCTCGGGCGCCATGTAGGCATCGGTTCCGACCGGGGACCGGATCTGGGCGCACTGGTCGATGGTCCGGGCCACGCTGAGGTCGATCAGGCGCGCCGGGCCTCCCATGATCACGTTTGAGGGCTTTACGTCGAGGTGGATGACGCCCTCACCCGCGAGATAGTGAATAGCCCCGCAGAGCTGGATGGCCAGCGAGACGAGTTGCTCGGGCAGAAGCGGGCCGTACTTTCGTCGCAGTGTTGAGAGCCGAGGCCCCTCGAGGTGTTCCAAGACCACATGCGGTCGCGGGCCATCGAGATCGGCGCCGAAGCTGCGCACGACCACAGGATGGTTGAGGCGGTTGAGCAACTCGATCTCGGAGCGCAGGCCCTCGAGAGTTCGGCGGTCCTCCACCAGGCCTGGCCGAAGGACCTTGATTACGACCAGTGAGCGCAGGTGGTCATCCCAGGCCAGGTAGGCCTCGTAGCGCAGTCCGCCTCCGAGGCGTTTGATCGCGCTTCGTCCGGGCACGATCTCATCGCCCTCATGCAGCCTCCAGCGTGATTCCTCCGGATTCGAAGGCTGATTGGCAATCGCGGAGTCGCGGTCGGCTACATCAGGCTCGTTCGAAAAGGGGGGCATGGGGCTGAGGGGCTTGGCGACAGAGAGTAAGCGAACGAGTGGCGCCCGAGATGGGCGCCACTCGTCGCTGCCTCGCTCTCGGCTCCTCGCTTGAGGAACCGAGACCTTGTTAGGAGCTGTTCGAGACGCTGTGCGACTGCCCGGTTCCCTGAGTGGTCCCGGTCGCCGTGTTCGCGCTCGCGTTACCGCTATCAGAGACGCTCTGCGAGACGCCGGTGCCAGCGGTGGTGCCGGTGGCGGTGTTGCCGCTGAAGCTGCCGATGCTGGCCTGCCCGGTGCCGTCGCTAACGTCCGGATCGCCGTCCTCGTCCTCGTCTTCGCTCGCGATCAGGTCGCCCGACCCGTCGTCGCGCACACCGGCGACCGAGTCATCGGCGCCGGCCGTGGAGACGACTGGGCTGATCACCGCGAACAGAAACGCGGCTGCCATAAGGGCGCCGACCACGATGCCGATCCGGTTCCAAAGTGTGCTCTCGATGTAGGAGTCCTCGTAGTGCATGAAGTCCTTTCCCTTTCGTGTATCCGACTTGCAACCTCTATCGGCACTTCGCTGATGTCGGTCAATGCCGGCTTGTACGTATAGACCCGGCCCGGGCACGAAGATCACGCTGAATCCTTCCGGCATCGAACATCCGTCCAGCGCCCCTCGCACGGCGGCGCGCGGTCCAGCTGCGGTTCGCCCCAGGGCATCAGCCGGGCATCAATCTGAAGGGATCGCTCCGCGGGCATCTCGCCTGTCAACGCACGCCAGCAGGTTGCGCCGGAAGCTCGATCCCGATCCGGGCAGGTTCGTCGCAACTACTGGTGGGCTGGCGGTAGCGCGCGTCAAAATCGGCCACCCTCCGCCGCTACTCCGCGCGGTCTCCGCGTCGAGGCTCGAGGTGCGAGTATGGCGGCGATGCGTTTCGTGCTCAGCCTCCTGTGGACGGTCGAGGCGGCGGGCGAGGCCGACGCGCTTGCGCTGCTTCCGCACTGGCTCGCGCAGCGAACCGAGGTGCGTCGGGTGGGCGAGGTCGCGATCCCGTGATCTCCAGAGGCGCGATCGTCACCCTTGCGGTCGCTGCCGGCCTGCTCACGGCCGCGCCGGCTGCCGGCGCGGCCACCTTCACCGTCAACCAGACGGTCGACACTCCGGACGCGTCGCTTGCCGACGGCCGCTGCGACGTCAACACCGGAACCGCCGGCGACCAGTGCACTCTTCGCGCCGCGATCGAGCAGGCCAACAACAGCGCGGCGCCCGACACAGTGACCTTCTCGGCTCAGTTCGATGGGCCCGGAGGCGGCTCAACGGACACGATCGTCCTCGGTGTGGGAGTCAGCCTCCCGGTGATCTCGCAGCCGCTGACCGTCGATGGCGGCAACTGCGGGACCGCGTCGAATCCAGAGCCGTGCGCGGGGATCGATGCCGCAGGCTCGACCATCCTCAGCACGTCGGCCGACGACACAATCGTCCGCGGCCTCTCGTTCAAGGGCGCCTCGGATTCCGGTAGTCCCGAGTCGTTAGCGCTGACCTTCAGCACCGCGGACCGGACAACGATCCGCAACGACTGGTTCGGGCTCGGCCTCGACGGCAGCGTCGAGGCCAACCAGATCTCGGTCGGAGGCGTCGCTTCCGACGACGTCGTCATCGGGGGCACCACGGCCGCCCACCGCAACGTCTTCGCCGCCGCCAACGGAAGGGGTCTGCTGCTCAAGAACACCGACCGCGCCCGCGTCCAGGGCAACTACTTCGGCACCTTCCCCGACGGCGCCTCGCTCACTCCCGTCAACACATACCTGCAGATTGCGCTCTTCTCCGACACCGGCGCCGGCGGGACGCAGGTCGGGTCGCAGGTCGGGGGACCGGACCCGGGCACGCCCGGAGTCTGCGACGGCCCCTGCAACGTGATCGCCGGGGTCTCGTCGGGCGGGGTCCTGGGCGGCACGATCAGGCTCGCGTCGCCGGGCAACGACGACCCAGCGGGCCAGACCGCGATCGAGGGAAACTTCATGGGGCTCGGACCGACCGGGGCGACGCTGGGAGTGGGCGCGGTCGAGGTTAGGGACGCCGACGACGTCACCATCGGTGGTGACGGCTCGCGCCGCAACTACGCGACCCAGGTCAGCGCTACCGCCGGCGCGACCAACCTCGAGATTGCCGAGAACTTCATCGGCCTCAACCCGAGCGGAAGCGCGAGGTACTCGGACGGCAGGATCAAGCTCGGAACGGTCGGCTCCCCCGTCGCCGCGGCGTCGGTCAGCGGAAATCGCATCGCCAGGGACCCGCTCACCGGCGGGGCTTCGGTGGACGTGACGACGACGAGCGCGACCATCCAGGGAAACACGATCGGGATCGGTACCGCGGGGCAGAACGTCGGCGGCGGCCAGATCGGAGTCGCGGCGGCCGCAGGCTCCGGCAACCTGGTTGGTGGCGGCGCCGCAGGGCAGGGAAACGTGATCGGCAACGCCAGCACCGGGATTTTCCTCGGCTCCCCCGAGACCAACACCACGATCACCGGCAACGTGTTGGGAACGGACGCTTCCGAGAGCGCTGCGCACCCGATCAGCGCCAGTGGAATCAACGTCCAGGGAACCAACAACACGATCGGCGGCGTTAACGCCGCGAGCGAGAACCTGATCTCGAACTCGGCCCAAGGTGCGATCCGGATCGCGTTCGACAGCAACGACGGCAACCAAGTGCTGCAAAATCGCGGCACGGTCAACAGCAGCCGGCCGTTCATCGACCTGACGGACCCGCTCGGCCCCGGCGCCAACGTCGGCACCGCTGCCAACCGGGGCATCCAGGCGCCCGTGATCAGCGCGGGCGCTACGGCCGCCTCGGTCTCGGGCACCAGCGAGGCGAACGCGACGATCCGCGTCTATCGCACCCTCGACGCCGCCGCGGCGAGCCCGTTCAACATCACCTCGTTCGTCGGCGAGACCACGGCCAACGGCTCGGGCAACTGGACGCTCGGCTGCCCGGGGCCCGGGTGCGTGCAGCAGATCCAGGGCGGCGAGCGGGTCGCGGCGACCCAGATGGACAACCTCGGCAACACCTCAGAGCTATCCAACGCGGTCTCCTACTCCGACCTCGTTCCCGAGACGACGATCACCAAGGGCCCGGAGGGCAAGACCGAGGACCGCACTCCGAAGTTCAAGTTCCAGTCCGACGAAGGCGGCTCGACGTTCGAGTGCAAGCTCAAGGGCGGCTACAAGGCCTGCGACTCGCCGAAGAAGTACGGCAAGCTGGACTTCGGCAAGTACACATTCCAGGTGCGGGCGACCGACGCCGCCGCCAACACCGACGCCACACCGGGCAAGCGCAAGTTCAAGGTCGTCAAGGGCTGAACGGGCTGCTGTCCGTCAGGAGCCGCCGCCAATTGGACGCCTCCCTCCATCGCTCGGTGGCTGCCGGCGATCGGACTCCCACCGTCTCCGCGCGCCCAGGGTGACCTGGAGTGGGCGGTCAAACGCCTCAGGCGAAAGGCGGCCCTCTGAACCGAACACCCCCCCATGCTGTCGCTGGAGGGCAAATGCACGAGGGCCCGGCTTCCACCGGGCTCTCGTGGTGCTGCACTGCGAAAGGGACTAGTAGCGGCTCAGGTGGGATCGCTTCCGTCTGGCTCGCACTGGCGCAGCGCGGGCGAACCATCCGCCGCGGTGTCCAGGCCCACAGCGTTGTCGTTGCCCACGCTCATCTGCGAATCGCGGAGGAACGCGGGCGGGACGGGGTCGACGATCTCATCCGAGACGACATAGCCGCCGCGGTGCGAGTTCTCGGCCTCGTTGCAGACGGTATCCGCCTGACCCGCGGGAGCGAGCGCGGACAGATACACGGCGGCCACCGTGGCAATCGTCACGCACAGCTTCTTAGTTCTCAAAACGACCTCCTGTCGTGCCGACGGCGAGCATCTCGCCCGTGCGAGACGTCTGGCCTGCATTCCCGTGTTGCCACGGGTCCGCCCGATTCGGCATGGTTCGTGGATTGGATCGACCGGCCGCGGCGGATCCATTAGCGCGTTCGACGGATTGACGACTTGACTGGCCGCAGGGGACCCACACCGAATTCGAGATTCGAAACCGGCCACATTTCAACGCTCCGCCAGGAATAGCCTGGTCGGAAAGCACCCTCAGTCGAGGCAGAATCGCAAGATGCCGATCGCCGATATCAACGGAGTTCAGCTTCACTTCCAGCGCAGCGGCGCCGGCGAGCCGCTCGTCCTCGTCCACGGGTCGTGGGTGGACGGCCGGGTCTGGGACGGCGTCGTGCCACTGCTTTCCCGGGCCTTCGAGGTCGTCGTCTACGACCGGCGCGGGCACAGCCTCAGCTCCTGCCCGCCCGGCCAGGGAAGCGTTTGCGATGACATCGATGACCTCGCCGCCTTGATCGACTTCCTTGCGCTCGGGCCTGCGCATGTCGCCGGGGCCTCGTGGGGCGGCTCGATCGCGCTGCGGCTGGCCGCTGTCCGCCCCGGGTTGTTGCGCACCGTGACCGTTCACGAACCGCCGCTCTTCGACCTGCTCTGCGCCGAGGCCCCGGATCTGCCCGAGCTGACCGAGTTGCGCGCACGTCTCGCCACCGTCGCGGCTCTGCTCGAGTCGGGCGAGCTGGAGGGCGCCGCTCGCCTCTACTTCGACCAGGTGGCCGAAACGCCCGGTGGCTGGGCCGGCCTCGACGGTGGGCAGCGCAGCACGCTCCTCTCCAACGCTCTCACCTATCTCGACCAATGCGGCGACCCCGATGCGCTGGGTATCGAGGTCGACGACCTGGCCGCGTTCGGCGGGCCGGTGCTCGTCACCCATGGGAACCGCAGACCACCGTTCTTCAAGCAGATCGTCGAGATGGTCGTCGCCGTCATGCCGGGGGCGAGACGCGAGGTGATAACCGGCACGGCACACGATCCGCAGGTGACTGATCCCGGCGCCTATGCCCGGGCGATAGAGGAGTTCACCGGCCGTCGCGGGGCCGAGATCTGAGCCCGAATGCGTCGCCTTCGCCCGGCTATCGTGGGTCGTCGATGACCGCACCGCGAGAGTCTTGACGGACGAGGGCGAACCGGGCTCAGGGCCGGCAGGCGCCCGCAAGGAGCAGGCGCTGGAGCTGTTCGCGGGCCTGCCGCGTCGCTACGACGCCGCCGGGGCCGTGCTCAGTTTCGCCCAGGATCCCCGCTGGCGGGGGGCGATGGTCGCCCGAGTCGGTGCGGCACCGCAGGACCGCGTGCTCGATGTCGCAACCGGGACCGGCATGGTCGCCGCCGCCCTCGTGCGCCGCTACCGCTGTCGGGTCGTGGGGCTCGACCAGAGCCCGGAGATGCTCGCTGAGGCGGAGGCGAGACTGCGTGCGAGCCGGGATCTCGCATCGCGCATCGAACTGGTTCGCGGTGAAGCCGAGTCGCTGCCGTTTACCGATGGCGAGTTTGACCACCTCACGTTCACCTACCTGCTCCGCTACGTCGATGATCCTGCGGCGACCCTTCGTGAGCTCGCGCGTGTGGTCAAGCCCGGCGGACGCGTGGCCTCGCTCGAGTTCATGCTGCCGCCGAACCCGGCGGCGCGCGCCCTGTGGCACCTCTACGTGCGGTTCGGGCTGCCCGCCTTCGGTCGTCTGATCTCACGGGATTGGTATGAGGTGGGCCGCTTCCTGGGCCCGAGCATCACGGCCTTCTATCGACGGCTGCCGCTGCAACGGCAGCTGGAGCTCTGGCGGGAGGCGGGATTCGCCTCGGTGGCTGCGAAGGTGATGAGTCTGGGCGGAGGGGTCGTGATCTGGGGAACGCGCGATGGCTGACCGCCGCGCTTCCACCGCCGACCCGGGTGGGCGGCTTGATCGCCCCGCCTTCTACGCTCTGCGTGCCGGCGGCTGGCGCGACCTGGTGACCTTGCTGCATCCGCCGTACACCGCCTGGCACCTCTCCTACGTCGCGCTCGGCGCGGCAGCGGCGCCGGCGATACATCTCGATCGACTCCTGGCCACGCTTGCCGCCTTCTTTCTCGCGGTCGGCGTGGCCGCTCACGCGCTGGACGAGCTCAACGGGCGCCCGTTGAAGACTCGGCTTTCAGATCGCTCGTTGGCCACGCTGGCCGCGATCTCGCTCGCCGGCGCGATCGCGATCGGGATCGCCGGCGTGTTCAGCCTTTCGCCCACGCTGGCGCCCTTCGTCGTCGCGGGCGGTTTCCTCGTGGTCGCCTACAACCTCGAACTGGCCGGCGGCCGCTTCCACACGGACTTCTGGTTCGCCGCTGCGTGGGGCGCCTTTCCCGCCCTGACGTCGTGGTGGGCCAACACGCTTTCGCTCGCGCACCCCGACGAGCTGCTGGCGGGACTGCTGGTGGCGACAGGATGCTTCGGCCTCAGCGTGGCCCAGCGCCGCCTGTCGGCGCCGGTTCGTGAGCTACGCCGCAGAACGGTCTCGGTCAGCGGCGAGCAGAGACTCGATAACGGGGCCCGCGTCCCGCTCTCGGCCGAGAGGCTGGCGGCGCCGCTCGACGGAGCCCTGCAGGCTCTTTGCTGGGCGGTTGTCGCGCTTGCAGCCAGCCTGGTCATGTTGAGACTGTGAACAGCAGAGCACGGAACGTGTCGTCGGATAGGGTTGGCCTAACCCGGCCGAAGAGGAGCTTCGCCATGAGCGTTCTTGCCCGCTTCACCCCCACGTCCCTGACCGTCCAGCAGTACGACGAAAGCATCCGCCGACTTCAACAGGGCGGCGACTGGCCCCCGGACGGGCTGGAATACCACGTCTGCTTTGGCTCGGACGACGACAACAGGCGAGTCAGCGAGATCTGGGACTCGCAAGAACAGTTCGAGGCGTTTGGCGAACGGCTGATGCCGTTGCTGGCCGAGATCGGGATCGAGCCGGGCGAGCCGGAGTTGCTCGAGGTTCACAACACCATCAAGCGCTAGCCCCGTTTTCCGCACCTGAGCGCTCCGAATCGCGGCGCATCCCGCATCGGGCCGCCCGACGCGGGATCCCACGGCCTGGCCCGAGCACTTCGACATCGCGATCGAGTCCGGATCGGAGTCTGCGGACCGCCGTGCGAACTACGGCTTCTCGCCCGGCGACGGGGACCATCCCGAGCCGTACGTCTACGTCGGCCCGTGGCGTGGCGACCTCGCGGGCAAGCTCTGGAACGCGACCGGCTTCAACGGCGCCGAACTCGACTACGCCGACCTGTTGGGCGCAGCCGATCCGCTGCAGACCGTGCTCGAGTTCTGTCGGGCACGAAGGCAGGCACTCGAGGCCATGGAGGAGACGGGATGAGCGCCAACGGAGCGTCGGGAACAGGAACGTCCAAGGCGAGAAACGGCTCGAGTTGGGTCTGTACCGCCGGGGCGCCCGGCTTGCATGCCGGAGCGCCTGGTTCTATTCTCATTCGGGATTCCCTTCGCTTCGGAGGCGTGCTACTAGGAGGTCGCGGAGGATGCGCAACAGCGACGAGGACGCCGGACGCCAGGGTTCGTAATGGCTACGCCTGACCCGCTCGGCGTCGGTCTGAACCCGCAGACCTTTGCCGACAGCAAGTTCGGCCCGGAGGCGGTGGTGCGCCTGCGGGCGGCATTTGAACGCTCACGCCATCCGATGCTGATCGCCGACGACGAGCGCCGCTGGGTGACCGGCAACGACGCTGCCTGTGACCTCTTGGGAATCGCCCGGGACGAGATCCCCTGGCGCAAGATGGACGAGTTCACGCCGCCGAGCGAGCTCCCAGGCAAGAGCAGGAAAGG
>JBKJZF010000079.1:0-4696 GCA_046715315.1 Solirubrobacterales bacterium
ATCTTCGACCGCGCGATCCAGGGCGGCTATCCCACCGGCTCCACCTTCAAGCTGCTCACCGCCACCGCGGCTCTCGAGGACGGGGCGATTACGCCGGAGGAGATCGTCGACGACCCCGGCGTACTCAACGTCGGCGGCGTCAAGTTCGAGAACGCCGGCGACGCGATCAACGGGCCGATCAACCTGCAGACGGCGCTGCAGGTCTCCTCGGACGTCTACTTCTACAAGCTCGGCCTGGAGCTGAACTCAGACGACAACCCCGAGGGCGGCGCCCTCCAGAACTGGGCCCGCCAGCTCGGCATGGGCAGCCTCACCGGCATCGACCTTCCCTCCGAGGCCTCGGGGCTGGTGCCGACGCCGGGTTGGCGCAACCAGCTCTATGCCGACCAGCTCACCGACCGTCCCTGGACCGTCGGCGACAACATCAACCTCTCGGTCGGCCAGGGCGATCTCCAGGCCAGCCCGCTGCAGCTCGGGGTCGCCTACGCGACCCTCGCCAACGGCGGCAGCGTCGTGCGCCCGCACGTCGGCATGCGCGTCGAGGACCCCAGCGGGCGCGTGATCCAGGAGATCGACCCCGCTCCGAGGCGTGAGGTCTCGATCGACCCCGGGACCCGGCGCTCGATCCTCGACGGCCTCCACGCCGCCGCGCAGGAGCCGGACGGAACCTCGTACGGCGTCTTCGGCGGCTTCCCCGTCGAGATGGCCGGCAAGACCGGAACCGCCGAGCGCGGCCTCAGCGTCGAGGACCAGTCCTGGTACGTGGCGCTCGCCCCCTACCCCGACCCGGAGATCGTCGTCGTCGCGACCCTGGAGCGCGGGGGCTTCGGCGCCGACTCCGCCGCCCCCGCCGTGCAGGAGATGCTCAGCGAGTACTTCGACGTCAAGCCCGAGGAGATCGACCAGGTCGCCGATCCGACCACGGCGGTGTACGAGTGATCGGCGCCCCCGCACGCGCTCCGGCCCGCCCGGCCACACGCCGCACCCGCTCGCTCGCCGGCGGCCAGGCTCATCCGCGCCCGTTCGGGGAACGCGAAACCGGGTTCTTCGAGCGCTCCTTCTTCGGCCTCGACCTGCTGCTGCTGGGCGCCGCCGTCGCGATCATTGCCCTCAGCGCCTACACGCTTGCGGTGACCACCCACGACGACGTCGCCGGCGACCCCTACTACTACGTGATCCGCCAGTGCATCTACGCCGTGATCGGCATCGCCCTGATGTTCGCCCTGGCCCGGATCGACTACTCGCGCTTCCGCGAGCTGCGGGTCGGCCTCTACACGGCGATGATCGGCAGCATCCTGCTGGTGCTGGCGCTGGGCGAGGCGACCCGTGGCTCCCGGCGGTGGATCGAGCTGCCGTTCTTCACCTTTCAGCCCTCCGAGCTGGGCAAGCTGATCCTGATCCTGGCACTGGCGGCGTTCGCGCTCGATCGGGCCCGGCGCACATCCGAGGCCCGGCGGACGGGCCGCCTGCTGCTCTTGGGCATCGTCCCAGCGGGGATCGTCTTCCTCGCCCCTGACCTCGGAAGCGGCCTCGTCTACGGCGTGATCACGCTCGCCGTGATGTTCATCGCGGGCATCAGCTGGAAGCACTTCGCGGTACTCGGCGGCATCGCCGCCGCGGCGATCGCAATCGTGCTTGTCGTTGCTCCCGCCCTTGGTACCCCTATCCTTGAGCCCTACCAGGAGGAGAGAATCACCTCCTTCCTCAATCCCAGTGAGGACCCACGAGACTCCAGTTATCAGATCAACCAGTCGCTGATCGCCGTCGGATCCGGTGGAAAGACCGGACGAGGCTCCGAAGCGACGCAGACGCAGGCCGGCTTCTTGCCGGAGCGCCACACGGACTTCATATTTGCCGTGGTTGGAGAGCGCTTCGGGTTCGCCGGGGCTGCGTTCCTACTGTCCCTCTACGCCCTGTTGATCTGGAGGGCGCTGCGCATTTTGACTCTTTCGAAGAACCTGTATGGAGCGATGATCGCGGGCGGCATAGCCGCCATGCTGATGTTCCACCTGTTCGTCAACGTCGGCATGAACGTCGGGGTGGCCCCAGTCACGGGCATCCCGCTTCCGCTGATGAGCTTCGGAGGCTCTTCCGTAGTCGTCACCTTCATGGCGATCGGAATCCTGCAGAGCATCTATGTCCAAGCGCGGCTCAACTCCAGGAACAGGGCTCCCGCGATCTGAAATGAGCGCTGTTCAGCGCTCCCGCGGGCTACCCCTCTCCTGTGAGGTGAGACCCAGTTGAAGAAACGCATCATCGTCTCGGTCGACGCCGGTGAAACCCGTGTCGCCGTACTCGAATCCAAAGGAACCGCCCGAGGTGGCTCCGGCACGACCACAGACCGTGCCGGCAGCGGACGCGAAGCGGAGCAGCCGGCGCGCAGTGGTTCCGGTTGGACGGTCGGCGAGCTATACGTGGAGCGCAAGGGCTCCCGGACGATCGTCGGCAACATCTACAAGGGCGTCGTCGACAACGTGCTCCCCGGCATGGAGGCCGCGTTCGTCGACATCGGCCTGGAGCGAAACGGCTTCCTGCACGTCGACGAGATCGTGCTCCCGGGGGGCGAGAAGGCCCCGCGCCGCGGCCACGGCAAGGGGCGGCGGATCGACGAGCTGATCAAGCCCAAGCAGGAGGTCTTGGTCCAGGTCGTCAAGGACCCGCTGAAGACCAAGGGCGCGCGGCTGTCGATGCAGGTGTCGATCGCCGGCCGCTACCTCGTTTACATGCCGCAGGGCGGCGGCGTCGGCGCCAGCCGGAGGCTGAGCGAGAAGGAGCGCGAGCGTCAGCGCAAGCTGCTGCAGAAGCTGCACAAGGGCGACGGCGGCGTGATCGTCCGCACCGCGGCCCAGGGCGCGCTGAAGGGCGATTTCGAGCGCGACCTCGCCTATCTGCACAAGCTCCACGAGGTGGTCGAGAAGCGCGGCGGCGAGGTGAAGGCGCCGGGCATGGTCTTCCAGGAGGCCGACCTCTCGATCCGGGTCCTGCGCGACGTCCTCACCAAGGAGTTCGACGGCGCCGTGATCGACGACCCGAAGCAGCACCAGCGAGTGAGCAGCTTCTTCCAGCGCACGGCGCCGGAGCTGGTCGAGCTGGTCGAGCTCTATGACGGCTCCAAGCCCCTGTTCGAGCGCGAGGGCGTCGAGGAGGCCTATCGCTCGGTGCTCTCGCGCCGGGTCGAGCTGCCCTCGGGCGGCTACCTGATGATCGACTACGCCGAGGCGCTGACCGTGGTCGACATCAACACCGGCAGCTTCACCGGCCGCGGCAAGGGCCGTCTCGAGGACACGATCACCCGCGTCAACGTCGAGGCCGCCGAGGAGGTCGTGCGCCAGCTCCGCCTGCGCGACATCGGCGGGATCATCGTCATCGACTTCATCGACATGGCGCGCTCGTCCAACCGCGACCAGGTGTTGAAGACGCTGCGCAAGGCGCTGAACGAGGACAAGACCAAGACCTATGTGGTCGAGGTCTCGTCGCTCGGCCTGGTCGAGATGACCCGTCAGAACATCACCGACGGCGTCCGCGAGATCCTCACCAAGCCCTGTCCCACCTGCGACGGCGAGGGCGTCGTCGAGTCCGAGGACACGGTGGCGATCGACGTCCTGCGCCACCTGCGCGAGCTGGTCGCCGAGCAGACCGATCCGGAGGCGTTCCTGATCCGGGTGCATCCGAAGGTCGCCCGCAAGCTGCTCGACCCGGAGAGCAGCCTGCGCGAGCTCGAGGAGGAGTCCGGCAAGCACTTCCATTTCGAGGGCGGCGAGGCTCTCTCGCTCGGGACCTATGAGGTCGCCGACCAGGGCAGCCGCGACGACATCGAGCGGCGCGCGCTTCCCTTCGGCGTCGGCGACGAGGTGTTCGTGACCATCGTCGAGCCGCACATGTACAACGTCGACGACGCCGTCGCGCGCGTCGACTCCTATGTCGTCAGCGTCACCGGCGGAGGCCGGCACGTCGGCGAGCGCCGGATGGTGCGGATCGAGGAGGTCGGGCGCTCGGTCGCCACGGCCTCGCTGCTCGACGCCCCGCCGCCTTCCGACGACGGTGAGGGGCCCTCGGGGCAAACCGCGGCCCCGGGGCGCGAGGCGGAGAAGGCGGATGGCGATGCCTCTGCCCTAGAATCCTCCGCTTCGAGCGGGCGGCGCAGGGGCCGTAGAGGCGGCCGGCGCCGCTCTCGTGCCGCCAGCGGCGAGAAGAACGATGGCTGACACAGCATCTAAAGCACATGCCAGTCGCGGCGGAGCCGTGCCATCCACCTATGCGATAGTCGAAACCGGCGGTAAGCAGTACCGCGCCGAGACGGGCAAGACGATTGTGGTCGAGCGCCTCTCCGACGCCGAGGGTGCCAAGGTCAGCCTGCGCCCGGTCATGTTCAGCGGCGACAAGGACGTCGTCGCCTCGGGCCCCGAGCTGGAGAAGGTCAAGGTCGAGGCCGTGGTCGCCGAGCACCTGCGGGGCCCGAAGGTGAAGATCTTCAAGCACCGGCCGAAGAAGGGCTACCGCAAGCGCGCCGGCCATCGCCAGGAGCTGACCAAGCTCGAGGTGACCGAGATCACGCTGCTGGCCCGCAAGCCCGCGGCGAGGGCGGAGGCCAAGCCCAAGGCCGAGCCGAAACCCGCGGCCGCAGTGAAAAAGCCGGCGGCGAAGAAGCCGGCGGCCAAGCCGAAGCCGGCGGCGAAGAAGCCCGCCGCGAAGAAGC
>JBKJZF010000080.1:0-12616 GCA_046715315.1 Solirubrobacterales bacterium
GCGTAGCCCCGGACCCGGTCGCGAAGCTTGAGGCCGCGGCGGCGCCGAGGAGGGGCCGCGCGGCCGCCGCCGGCGACGAGATCGGCACGAACCCAGCCGGCGGCCTCGGCCCGCTCGCGACACAGCGCGCAGACGCCGTGCTCGGCGCCGTCGGACGCCGCGTAGGCGGTGACGCGCTCTCCACGCAGGATCGTGCGCCCGCAGACGGCGCATCCCTGGAACTGCTCAGCCTCGTGCTCGGACACCGACCCAACGTACAGCGGGGGCCTAGGCGTTGGCGTGCTCGGCGTCGCCGGCCTGTGAGGCGGCGATCACCTTCTGGGCGAGATGCGAGGGAAGCTCCTCGTAGCGCTCGAACTCCATCGTGTAGTCGCCGCGGCCGCCGGTGATCGCGCGCAGGTCGGGCGCGTAGTCGAGCACCTCGGCCATCGGCACCTCCGCCTGGATCTCGGTCATCTGGCCCTTCGGCTCCATCCCCAACGGGTGGCCGCGACGCGAGTTGAGGTCGCCGATGACGTCGCCCACCGCGTCAGCGGGGATCGAGATCGTCAGCTTCGCGATCGGCTCCAGCAGGCAGGCGTCGGCCTCGGCGGCCGCCTGCTTGAACGCCAGCGAGCCGGCAATCTTGAACGCCATCTCGGAGGAGTCGACGTTGTGGTACTGCCCGTCATGGAGGCGGACGCGGACGTCCTTGAGCGGGTATCCGGCGACCACGCCCGAGGCCATCGCCTCCTGGACGCCCTTCTCCACCGCGGGAATGAAGCCGCCCGGGATCGAGCCGCCCTTGATCGCGTTGACGAACTCGAGGCCGCTCCCCGGCTCGCCCGGCTCGATCTCGATGTGGCAGTCGCCGAACTGCCCGCGGCCGCCGGTCTGCTTCTTGTAGCGCCCGTGCCCCTTGGCGGGCTTGCGGATCGTCTCCAGGTACGGCACCTGCGGGGGGTGGAGCTCGATCTCGGCGCCGAAGCGGCTCTTCATCCGGCCGACGATCACCTCGACGTGGATCTGGGTGAGCCCGGCGATGATCTGCTCGCCGGTCTGCGGGTCGCGGTGGACGTCGAGCGTCGGGTCCTCCTCGGAGAGGCGGCGGATCGCGGTGATCGCCTTCTCCTCGTCGCCCTTGGACTTGGCCTCGTAGGCGAACGCCATCACCGGCGCCGGCAGGTCGAGCGCGGGGAAGCGCACCTCGGCGCCCTTGGCGTCGGAGAGCACGTCCCCGGCGCGGGTCTCGCGAAGCTTCGCGACCGCGCCGATGTCGCCGGGGCCGAGCGCGTCGATGGTCTCGTGCTCCTTGCCCTGCGGCGCGGCCAGCTGGCCGATTCGCTCCTTCGCCGAGCGGGTCACGTTGACAACGTGGGAGTCGGACCCGAGCACCCCGGAGTACACGCGCAGGAGGTTGATCCGGCCCGTATACGGGTCGGCGGTGGTCTTGAAGACGTAGGCGACGAGGTCAGCGTCGGGATCGGGCTCGATCTCGAGCTTCGAGCCCTCCCCGTCGAGCGCCTCGATCGCGCCCCGCATCGCCGGCGAGGGCGCGTCCTCGACGATCGCCTCCAGCAACCGGCTGGTGCCGAGGTTCTTGGTCGCGATCCCGCAGGTGACGGGGAACAGCCGGCCCTCCGTCACCCCCTTCTTCAACGCGGTGACGATCTCGTCGTGGGAGATCTCGTCGCCCTCCAGGTAGTGCTCCATCAGCTCGTCCGAGTTCTCGGCGACCTCGTCCATCAGCTTCTCGCGGTACTTCTCGGCCTGCTCGCGCAGCTCGGAGGGGATTTCGGTCTCGGTCGCGGCCCCCCGGCCCTCTCCCTCGGCGATGAAGGCCCTCATGTCGATCAGGTCGACCACGCCTCGGGTCTCGTGCTCGGCGCCGATCGGGATCTCGGTGGCGACGACGTGCGGGCCGAACGCCTCCTTCAGCGATTCGAGCGCCCGGAAGAAGTCGGCGCGCTCGCGATCGAGCATGTTGACGTAGACGAGCCGGGCCAGCCCTTCGGACTCGGCCCGCCGCCAGAGGCGGTCGGTGTGGACCTCGACCCCCATGACCGCGTTGACGACGACCACGGCCGCGTCGACCACGCGCAGGGCCGCGAGCGTGTCGGCGACGAAGCTGGGGTCGCCGGGCGTGTCGATCAGGTTGATCTTGCGGTCGTGGAAGTCGAACGAGGCCAGGGTCGCGCCGATCGACATCTCGCGCTCCTGCTCGTCTGGTTCGTAGTCCGAGACGGTCGAGCCCTCGTCGGTGCGGCCGAGCCGGTTGACGACCCCTGCCTCGAACAGAAGCGCCTCGCAAAGGCTCGTCTTGCCGCTGCCCCGGTGCCCGATCAGGGCGACGTTCCGGATCCGGTCGGGCGGCCTGTGGGGCATGGCCGCAGCTTATAGCGGCTGTGACTGAAAACGGGAGCGCAGGCCGAGCATGGCCTTGGTGTGAAGCTGGGAGATCCGGGACTCGGTGACGCCGAGGACCTCGCCGATCTCGCGCAGGGTCAGGTTCTCGTAGTAGTAGAGGGCGACCACGAGCCGCTCGCGGTCGGGAAGCGATTCGATCGCCTCGGCGAGCCGGTCCTTGAGGTCGGACGCGTCGGCCTCGGCCTCGGGGTCGATCGCATCGGGATCCTGGATCGTGTCGAGGATCGAGATCTGGCCGCCGCCCGCCTCGGGGTCGGCGAACGTCCAGAGGTCGTCGAGGGCGAGGATCGAGGAGTTGGCGATGTCGAGCAGCGAGGCGTTGAACGCCTCGGTGGTCATCTCCAGGCGGCCCGCCATCTCCTCGTCGGTCGGGTTGCGGCCGAGCTCGTTCTCCAGCGCCACGTTCGCGCGCTCCACGTCCCGGGCCTTCGCGCGGACCGAGCGCGGGACCCAGTCAAGCGAGCGCAGCTCGTCGATGATCGCGCCCTTGACCCGGGCGACGGCGAAGGTCTCGAACTTGATCTCGCGCTCGAGGTCGTAGCGCTCGATCGCGCCGATCAGGCCCAGCAGGCCGTAGGAGACGAGGTCGGCCTCCTCCACGTGGGCGGGCAGGCCTGAGGCCATGCGGCCGGCGATGAACTTGACCAGCGGCGAGTACGCGACCACGAGTCGCTCGCGGGCCGACTCGTCGTCGTCCTGCTTGTAGCGACGCCAGAGCTCGCGCAGTTCGACTGCCTTGACCTTCGTCTCCATGGTCGCGCCTCCCGGTGATCCGAGAGGTTAACCCCTGCTTGGCTGTAGACGGCGGCTAGGCACGAGGATGGCTCCGTGCGTACTCGCTACGCAAGCGGCTCGGTTCCACGCGAGTGTAGAGCTGAGTGGTGGAGAGACTCGAATGGCCGAGCAACTCCTGAATCGAGCGTAGGTCCGCCCCGCCCTCCAACAGGTGGGTCGCAAACGAGTGGCGAAGCGTGTGCGGGGAGATCTGCCCGGCGACGGCCGCCTCCTGGACCCAGAGGCGGAGCCGGCGGCGCACGTCAGAGGTCGAGAGCCGCCGCCCGCGCCTGGAGAGGAATAGAGCCTGTCCGTCGCGCGCCGACGCCAGCGCCGGCCGAGCCCGCTCGACGTAGCGCTCGAGCGCCCGCTGGGCCGGCTCTCCGATCGGCACCAGCCTCGTCTTCGAGCCCTTTCCGAGCACGCGCGCCGTCTCGGAGTCGAAGTCGATGCCGCCGATGTCGAGGTTGACGATCTCCTCGGCCCGCAGGCCGCAGGAGTAGGCGAGCTCGAACAGCGCCCGGTCGCGGACCTCGAGCGGCGTTCGGGCCCCGATTCGCTCCAGCAGGACCGCGACCTGATCGGGGCCGAGCACGCGCGGCAGGCGGCGGTGCGCCTTCGGCGTCGGCAGCAGCTCGGCGGGATTCTGCTCGACGTCACCGGTGCGGACCAGGTGGTCGTGGAAGCTTCGGATCGCCGCCAGCTTGCGGGCGATGCTCGCACGTCCCAGGCCCCGCTCGGAGAGGACGGCCGCGTAGGCCCGCAGGTCGCGGTAGACGAGCTTGGCGGGCCCGCGGTCGCGGTCGGTCGCCCAGACGCCGAGCTCACGCAGGTCCGCGCCGTACGCGCGCAGCGTGTTCGGCGAGACGCTGCGGGTCTGAAGCTCTCGCCGGAAGCCAATCAGCGCCGCCTCCCATGACGCGCTGATCACGGGCTCGTCCGACGGCTCCGAGCCCTCCCTGTGCGAAAAGCTCGCCATTCGTGGCTGCTTCGCCGCCGGCGCAGCGCATCCTGCGGTGCCTGGATTCGTGCAAGGCGGGGTCAGCCGATGTAGACCGGCGTGCCGACGGGGACCTGGTCGTAGAGGTCGATCACGTCGGCGACGGCCATGCGCACGCAACCGTGCGAGGCGGCCGAGCCGAGCGAGGCGACGTCGTCGGTCCCGTGGATGCCGGCGCCGTCGAAGATGCCCATCCAGCGAGCCTTGAGCGGGTTGTCCGGCGCGCCGCCGGGGATCGTCTTGCCGGCGAGCTTCCCGGCCCAGTCGGAGTTGGGCACGTTCCAGGCCGGGTCCACCGCCTTGTTCTGGATCTGGTAGACGCCGGCGGGCGTGGCGAAGCCGACCGCGCCCACCGCCACGGTGTAGGTCTTGGCGACTTTCAGGTCCTCCCACAGGCGCAGCTGGAAGCTATTGCGGTCGAG
The DNA here is from genome assembly GCA_046715315.1 of Solirubrobacterales bacterium. Classification (GTDB taxonomy): domain Bacteria; phylum Actinomycetota; class Thermoleophilia; order Solirubrobacterales; family 70-9; genus JBDTSW01. The sequence goes on from JBKJZF010000080.1 coordinate 4,603, forward strand.
CGTCAGATAGGTCGGGTACTGCGAGGCGAGATCGTCGGTCGTGACCTCGGGCTGGACCTCGTCGACCTGCGCGTTCACGGTTCGCGAGGAGGGGCTTTGGACCGCCTTTTCGACTTCCGCCCGCAGCTGCTGGGCTTCGAGCGTGCGCCCGGGCTCGCCGGCGACGGTGTTGAGCGTCGCCGCGCCCGGCTCTATCGAGGCGTCGACCGGGTCCTGGTTGACCTCGGCCGAGACCTTCTCGACGAAGTCGTCGATCGCGCCCGTGTCGTAGGTGACCGTCGGCTCGATCGTCTCCTCGACCACCCCCCCGGTCAGATACCGCCAGACGCGACCCGGCAACGCCTCCTCGCGGCTGGCGACGAGCGCGTCACTGACCATGCCGTCGATATCGGCCCTGACCTTGAGCTGGTCGGGGCCGAGCACGTAGCGGGTGCCGTCGAGGGTGACGGTGACCGGCTTGGCGAGGGGCTTGATCAGATCGGCCCGAACGTCCTTGGCGGCCTCTTCGGCGGTGAGCCCGCCGACGTCGACGTCGCCGATGCGGACGCCCTCGGCGATTTCGTCCTCCTTGGACGAGTCCCAGGCGTAAGCGCCCACGGCTCCACCGATCAGGAGCAGGACCCCGACCAGCAGCGCTATCTGTGTCTTGCGTCCCATCAAGATCGCCCCTTACCCCGTACGTTCGCGTCGCAGCAACGGTTCACCTCCGTGCGAAGGGCTCGCGAGCAGTGTAGGCACCGCGATCGACGCGGCCGGCTCGATTCCTCGCCTGCAGCGGGTTTTGCGGCTGGATGCAGGTGCTCTGACTAGATCCCAAGGGGCTCGTGGTCGGCGTGGGCGCCCTCGGGGGCCCCGTCCTGCTGGCGACGGACGTGATGGCTCCAGCGCAGGAACTCCTCCACCTCGCGCTCGTAGGTGTAGGCGCGCTCGACGCCCTTCATCACGGGCTGCACCCGGAGGTGCTCGCCGAAGCCGACGACGGCTTCGCGCGAGGTGTAGCCGTAGTCGAAGCCGGTGGACTTGAACAGGCGGTTGTCGACGCCCCGGCCGAAGCGCAGCAGGTTGATCATCTCGTCGGGGATGCGGAAGCCGAGGCGCCGCACCGCGCCGGCGATCGCCCGGGTGCCGATCGGCGGCAGCACCGGAGCCGGCAGCTTGCCGAGCAGGCTCGCGGCCTCGGTCAGCGCCAGCACCCCATCCCCGGCGACGTTGTAGGTGCCCGGGAGGATGTGGAAGGCGGCGTGCTCGAGCGCGTGCACGATGTCATCCGCGTGCACGAACTGCAGGCGCGGGTCGAAGCCCAGGACCATCGGCACCAGCGGCAGCGAGAACATCCGCGTGAAGCCGGTATCGACGTCGGGCCCGAGGACGTTGGCGCAGCGCAGGGCGGTGACGGTGACGTCCGGGTTCTTGTCGGCGAACTCGTCGACGGCCTCCTCGGCCTCCACCAGGTCGCGCTCGAGCCCCGTCCCCGGAGCGTGTGAGCGGCGCATGCGCTCGGTGAAGAAGGCGGGGTCGTCGCTCTCGGAGCCGTAGTAGAGAGAGCTCGACTTGAAGACGAACTTCCTCACCGGGGAGTCCGCGCCGGCGCAGGCGGCGAGGATGTTCATCGTCCCGATCACATTGTTCTCGTGGGCGGCCCGGGGCGCCGTCCCCAGCGAGTTGACGACCAGGCGCGTATCGATCACGGTGTCGATCTCGGCGGCGCGGACGATCCGCTGGATCAGCGAGTGCTGGTTGGAGACCTTGACGAACTCGGTGCGCTCGAGCTCGCGGCGCGGCTCGCGGCTGTCGACGCCGATGATCGCCTCGATCTGCTCGAAGCCCTCGAGCGCCTGTGCCAACCTCCCGCCCCAGTAGGTCGAGAGGCCCGTGATCAGCACCCGCTTGGTCATCCCAGCCACACCGACTTGCGCTGACCCACCATCTCGTGCAGGTTCTCCTGGATCCGCGCCCGAATCTCCTGGGCCACCGTCTGCACCAGCGCCTTGTCCTGCGCCGCCTGGCGCCCGCCGAGCTCGACGGTGTCGATCGGCTCGAGGAAGCGCAGCGTGAACTTGGCCGGCAGGTAACCGAGCATCCCCAGGGGCCCGAGCCAGGGGAAGGTGGGCGTCACCGGGAAGTACAGCAGCCCGGTCAGCCGCTTCATGAAGTCGAGCTGGGCGAACACGGGCTGCGCCTCCTCGGCGCCGACGACGCAGATCGGCACCAGCTTGGCCTCGGCCCGCATCGCCGCCTCGACGAAGCCCCCGCGGCCGAACCGCCGCAGCCGGTAGCGGTCCTTGTAGAGCTTCTCGGTGCCCTTGCGCCCCTCCGGGAAGACCAGGACGAGCTGCTCCTCGTCGTAGAGCAGCCTGTGCACGTTCGCGGGGTGCGCGGCGACGCAGCCGATCTTCGGGATCAGCATCGAGAACCCCGGATAGCTCTTGAAGAAGTGCTCGACCGTGATGTGCAGCGGGCGCGGTCGCGAGTGCTCGGAGCGGATCGCCTTGGCGATCATCGCCGCGTCGGGCGGAAGCGCGCCGGCGTGGTTGGAGACCAACAGCGCCCCGCCCTCGGCGGGAACGTTCTCGATCCCCTCGACCTCCGCCCGGAACCAGTAGCGGTAGAAGAACTCGACCAGCGTCTGGTCCATGAAGCCCTCGACCCGCTCGGAGCGACCCCAGTCGTTGAGCCGCCGATCGGGCTCGATCGCGGGCAACAGGTCGCGCAGCCGCTCGGCGGGGCGGCGTTCGGGGAGGCGCTCGGAGGTGTCGTCGGCCCGCTGGTCGGGCTCGGCCTCCGAATGCACGAGGGACGTTCGGGCGGGCGGCATCGAGCGGGCCATAGTATCCGGCCCCCGATGCGCTCCAAGGACCAGGTACGCAAGGCGGTGTGGAAGGCGATGGACCGCGAGGGGGTTTCGCGCTTTCCTGGGGCCGAGGGCCGGATCCCGAACTTCGCCGGCGCCAAGCTCGCCGCGCAGAAGCTCGCCGGACACCGGCAGTGGAAGCGCGCGCGCGTCGTCAAGGCGAATCCCGACTCGCCACAGACCCACGTCAGGCGGCTCGCGCTCGAGGACGGCAAGACTCTGGTGATGGCCGTGCCGCGGCTGCGCGACCAGCACCCCTTCCGGCTTCTGGACCCGCGCAAGCTGAGCGCCAAGCAGGTGCGCGAGGCGGCGACGATCAAGGGCGCCCTCAAGCACGGCAAGGTCGTCGCCCTTGAGGAGATGCCCGAGATCGACTTCGTCCTCTGCGGGTCGGTCGCGGTCAACCTCAGCGGCGCCCGGATCGGCAAGGGTGGTGGCTTCTCCGACCTCGAGTACGGGCTGCTGATCGAGGAGGGCCTGATCGACGAGCACACCGTTGTCGCCACCACCGTCCACCCGATCCAGATCCTGCGCGAGCACCTGCCGGTGATCGACCACGACCTCCCGGTCGACATGATCGCCACGCCTCGCGCCGTGATCGAGGTCGAGAGCCAGTACCCCCGGCCCCGCGGGATCCTCTGGGACCACCTGCAGCCGCCGCAGATCCACGAGATCCCGATCCTGGAGCGGGCCGGGTACGCGTGAGCGCAGCGACCGCCGAGCGACGCACGGCGCTCTCTGCGGATCTGCTGCGTGAGTTCCTGCCCTTCCCCCTCCCCGACGGCCCCCTGCCGGAGGCGACCCCGGCCGCCGGGCCCGACCCCTACGGCAACCCGGATCCCGAGTGGCTACGGATCGACTGGCGGCCGCACCTGCGCCAGGTCGAGGTCGACGGCGCCGCAGTCAACTACGCCGAGATCGGGAGCGAGGGGCCGACCGTGCTGTTCGTGCACGGGCTCTCCGGCTCCTGGCAGAACTGGCTCGAGAACATGCCCCGGCTCGCCGCCTCCCACCGGGTCTTGGCGCTCGACCTGCCCGGCTTCGGGCACTCGCCGATGCCCCCTTGGGAGATCTCGATCGAGGCGTACGGGCGGATGCTGCACTCCTTCTGCGACGCCCTCGGCGTCGGCGGCTGCGTCGCGGTCGGCAACTCGATGGGCGGCTTCGTCGTCGCCGAGGCGGCGACCACCGGGCCCGACCGCTTCGGCAAGGTGGTGCTCGTCTCGGCCGCCGGGATCTCGCACGCCAGCATGCGCCGCCGGCCGGCGGAGACCGCGGCGCGGATGGCGGCCGCCACCGCCCCGCTCGGGCTCAAGGTGCAGGAGCGCTCGCTGCTGCGCCGGCGCCTGCGCTACCTGGCCTTCCGCCAGGTCGTCCACTGGCCGCTGCGGCTGCGCCGGGAGCTGCTTTGGGAGCTCTTCCACCACGGGGCCGCCAGGCCGGGGCTGGTTCCTGCGGTCGCCGGGCTGGTCGGCTACGACCTGCTCGACGCCGTCGGCGAGGTCGAGCTGCCGACGCTGATCGTCTGGGGCCTCCAGGACCGCATCGTCCCCTCCACCGACGCCCTCGGCTACGCCCAGCGCCTGCGCAACTCACGCACGGTGATCTACGCCGACACCGGGCACGTCCCCCAGCTCGAGCGGCCGGTCCGCTTCAACCGGGATCTGGAGGCGTTTCTGGCCGAGGACGCCGGCTAGCCCGTGACGGCGCCGTGGTCGGCGGAGCTGACGGTCTTCGCGTACTTCGCCATCACCCCGCTCCGATAGGCGGGCTCGGGGGATTGATAGGCGGCGACTCGCGAGGCGATCTCGTCGTCGCCGAGCGCCACCTCGAGGCGACGGCCCTCGACGTCGATCGTCACCTCGTCGCCATCCTCGATCGCCGCGATCGGCCCACCCTTGACGGCCTCGGGGGCGACGTGCCCGACCATCAGCCCGCGGGTGCCGCCGGAGAAGCGCCCGTCGGTGACCAACGCCACCTGCTCGCCCAGGCCCTCGCCGACGATCGCCGCGGTGACCTGGAGCATCTCGCGCATCCCCGGGCCGCCGGCCGGGCCCTCGTTGCGGATCACGATCACGTCGCCGGGCTCGATTCGCTGCTGCTTGACCGCGCGGAAGCAGTCCTCCTCGGACTCGAACACACGCGCCGGGCCGCTCTGGCCCGTGCGCTCGGTCCCGGCGAGCTTGACGACCGCGCCGTCGGGGGCCAGGTTCCCGCGCAGGATCGCCAGCCCGCCTCCCGCCTTCAGCGGGTTGGAAAGGGGGCGCACCACCTCCTGGCCGGGGGCCTCCTCGGCCGCCGCAGCCTCCTCGCCGATCGTGCGCCCGCTGACCGTGATCTCGTCGGGATGAAGGATGCCCGCCTCGGCCAGGCGGCTGAGGAGCAGCGGCACCCCGCCGGCTCGGTAGAGGTCGGTGGCGACGAAGCGCCCGCCGGGCTTGAGGTCGGCGAGCAGGGGGGTCTGCCTGGAGATGCGCTCGAAGTCGTCGAGCTCAAGCTCGATTCCCATCTCCCGCGCGACGGCGAGCAGGTGCAGGACGCCGTTGGTCGAGCCCCCCGAGGCACAGACCATGGCGATCGCGTTCTCGAGCGAGTTGCGGGTGATGATCCGGCTGGGCCTGAGGTCGTCGCGGAGGACGCGCATCGTCAGCTCGCCGATCCGCTCGGCGACGGTGCGCTTATCAGGATCCTCGGCCGGGACCATCGCCGATCCCGCGGGCGAGATCCCGAGGGCCTCGAAGGCGCAGGCCATCGTGTTGGCGGTGAACTGGCCGCCGCAGGCGCCGGCACCGGGGCTGGCGACGCCCTCGAGCTCGTGCAGCTCGGCCTCCGACATCTCCCCCGCCGCCTCGGCGCCGATGGCCTCGAACACGTCGACGATCGTCACGTCCTTGCCGCGCCAGCGGCCGGGCGCGCTCGAGCCCCCGTAGAGCATCACCGAGGGGATGTCGAGGCGGGCGAGGGCCATGACGCAGCCGGGGATCGTCTTGTCGCAGGCGGAGAGGGCGACGAGGGCGTCGAACTGGTAGCCGCGGGCTGTCAGCTCGATCGAGTCGGCGATCACCTCGCGGCTGACGAGCGAGGTCTTCATCCCCTTCGTCCCCATCGTGATCCCGTCCGAGATCGCGACCGTGTTGAACTCCATCGGGGTGCCGCCGGCGACGCGGACGCCGTCCTTGATCGGGTCCGCCAGCTCGCGCAGGTGGAAGTTGCAGGGCATCGCCTCGGTCCAGGTGTTGGCGACGCCGACGGTGGGCCTGCTGAGCGCGTCGTCGTCGTAGCCGATGCCCTTCATGTAGGCGCGGGCGGCAGCGCGCTCGGGCCCGTCGAAGACCGCCGCTGAGCGCGGGCGCGGAGCGGTCGAGGTGTCGGCTGAATCGCTCATCGGCGGGGGACCGGGAGTGTAGGGCGCGCCCGGGCGCGCCCTAGGCGGCGGCGCGCGCCCGCGCTGATCGCCAGGACACGAGCGAGCGCAGGTCGCGGCGAACCTGCTGGGGGTCGAGCTGGCGACCGGGCAGGTGCATGTTTGCCCGGGCGATCAGGTTGCGCTCCCCGCCGCGCAGCGACATCCACTTCGCGAGCACGTCGTCGGCGTCGGGTAGGCGCGAGCCCAGGGCGGGCTCGGAATCGTCGTGGAAGGCGACGCAGTACTCGTTCAGGAGCTCGCCGCTGGCGAGCGCGTAGGCGACGATCGGCCGGTGCGGGTAGAGCAGGTACGCATAGCCGCTGCCCTCCCCGCCCCCGTCGACGCCGATGAAGCCGAGCTCGGCGTACATGTCGTACTCGTCGGCGGAGACGATCGAGCGCATCAGCTCGCGCGCCTTGCGCTCGGCGCGGCGCTCGCGGCCCGGGTCGTATCGCGGGATCGACTCGAGGCGGCGGCGGCGCCAGGAGCGGATCAACCGCCGGCCGCCGGCGGGAAGAAGACGACGCGCTCGGCGTCGCGCGGCACGTCGGAGAAGTCGCGGACCATGGTCGCCTCGCGGCGCGAGCCCTCCGAGGTCGGGACCGCGGCCCACATCCCCAGCTCGAGCTGGCGGCGGAACTCCTCGATCAGCCGCTCCTCATCCGAGCCCACCTCCGGATCTCCCTCCGCGAGCAGGACGTCGCCGTGACCCGGCTTCATGCGGACGAGCTTCATCGCCACGATTATGCCAGCGGCCCGGCGGCGCCCCACGCCCCCGCCAGGGCGAAGACGTCGACCGGCCCCGGCCCGGCGCCGATCTCGGCCAGGCCGTTGCCGACGGCCTCGGCGGCGATCTCCTTCGCCCATCGGGCCGCGTCGGCGACCTCCTCGCCGCGGGCGAGGAAAGCCGCCAGGGCCGAGGAGTGGGTGCATCCGGAGCCGTGCGAGGGTCCGGCCGGGTAGTGGGGGCCCTCGATTCGCAGGACCCCGTCGCCGTCGAAGAGGGTGTCGGCCCCGTCCTCGGTGTGCCCCCCGGTGACGATCACCGCCCGAGGGCCCAGGGCCTGCACCGCGGTGGCCAGCTCGGCCGGAGTGGCTCCCTCGCCCAGCGCGCACAGCGAGCGGGCCTCGGCGAGGTTCGGGGTGACCACGGTGGCGCGCGGCAGGATCCGCTCGATCAGGGACGCCTTGGCGTTCGGGTCGAGCAGGGTGGCGCCACTGGACGCGACCATCACCGGGTCGACAACGACGGGCGCGTCGCCGACCAGCTCGAGCGCGGCGGCGACCGCCTCGATCGTGGGCTCGTCGCCGAGCATCCCGACCTTGACCGCGTCGACGCCGATGTCGGTGACCACGGCTCGGACCTGCGCCAGGATCATCTGCGGGGCGACCGGGGCGATCGCGTCGACCCCGACCGTGTTCTGGGCGGTGATCGCGGTGATCGCACAGGTCCCGTGCACGCCGCATCGGGCAAACGCCTTCAGATCGGCCTGGATGCCGGCGCCGCCGCCGGAGTCCGACCCGGCGATCGTCAGCGCGACTACAACGTCTCTGGGGGCCATCCCGCGCAGCTTAGGGAGGCTGCAGGCTCGTTCGCGCGAGCCGACCCGAGGCGTCGGCCCGGAGGTAGCCGACCAGCTCGAGTTGAGCCAGCGCCACGGCGACCTCACGCGCCCCGCGCCCGGCCTCGGCGGCGAGCGCGTCGGCCGTCGCGGCGCCGCGCTCGACCAGCTCCAGGGCCGAGCGCAGCCCCGGCT
>JBKJZF010000081.1:0-8205 GCA_046715315.1 Solirubrobacterales bacterium
TTGGGCCGTGAGGTGACCGACCTCGACCTCGCGGTCGCCGGCGACCCCGGCCGCGCCGCCAAGGCCGTCGCCGCCGAGCTCGGGGAGCACGCCTTCGAGCTCTCGGCCGAGTTCGGCACCTGGCGGGCGATCGCCCCGGGCGAGGCCTGGCACGTCGACGTCACCCGCCTGCGCGGCGAGACCGTCGAGGCCGACCTGCTCCAGCGCGACTTCAGCGTCAACTCGATGGCGCTGCCACTCGGCGCGGCCGGGGACGAGCCGATCGATCCGGCCGGCGGCGTCTCCGACGTGGGCCGCGGAGTGCTGCGGGCGACCTCGCCCTCCAGCTTCTCCGACGACCCGCTGCGGATCCTGCGGGCGGCGCGGCTGGCGGCCGAGCTGGGCTTCGCGGTGGCCGACGAGACCGCCGAGCTGGCGGGCGGCTCCGCGGCCCTGGCGGGCGAGCCCGCCGGCGAGCGCCAGCTCTCGGAGCTGCGCCTGCTGATCTCCAGCCCCGACCCGATCGGCGGGCTCGAGGTGCTCGACGCGCTCGGGGGCACCGCGGGCGTCCTGCCCGAGGTCGAGGACCTTCGCGGCGTCGAGCAGAACCCCAACCACCACCTTGACGTCCACGGGCACACGATCGAGGTCCTGCGCCAGCTTCTCGACCTCGAGGGCGACCTCGAGCGGGCCGCGGGCGAGCGCGCCGACGAGCTGCGGGCCCTGCTCGACGAGCCCCTCGGCGACGGCTTCACCCGCGGCCGGGCCCTGCGCCTCGGAGCGCTGTTGCACGATGTCGGCAAGCCGGCGACGCGCGACGACAGCCGCGGCTTCGTGACCTTCATCGGGCACGACCACGTCGGCGCCGGGATCGTCGGCTCCTTCGCGCGGCGGATGCGCGCCAGCCGGGCGCTGGACGCCTACCTGCGCGGCGTCACCCTCCACCACCTGCGGCTCGGCTTCCTCGCCAACGAGCGTCCGCTGGCGCCGCGGCGGGTCCACGAGTACCTGCGCGCCACCGAGCCCGTCTCGGCCGACGTCACCCTGCTCACGGTGGCCGATCGCCTCTCCGCCCGCGGCGAGGGGCCGATCGCCTCCCCGGAGACGGTCCAGGCGCACCTGGACCTGGCGCGCGAGATGCTGGCGGCCGCCCTCGACCGTCGCCGCGACGGGCCGCCACGATCGCCGATCCCCGGCGACGAGCTCGCCGCCGAGCTGGGGATCGAGCCCGGCCCCGAGCTGGGCAGGCTCCTCGACGAGATCGAGGCGGCGGTCTACGCGGGCGAGGTCGCGAGCCGAGACGACGCGATCGAGCTCGCGCGCGGGCTGGTGCGGACTGAATAGGCTGGCGGCGCTGTGAGCGAGAGCGATTGCCTCTTCTGCGGGATCGTTGCCGGCGACATGCCCGGCCAGATCGTCGACTCCGACGAGCACACGGTCGCCTTCATGGACGTCAACCCGGCGACCCCGGGGCACGCGTTGGTGGTCCCGCGAGTGCACTCGGCCGACCTGATGGAGATCTCCGACGACGACCTCGGGCAGACGATGCTGGCCGCCAGGCGGCTGGCCAGGCGGATCCGGGCGGCGCTGGAGCCCGCCGGGTTCAACCTGCTCAACTCCTCTGGTGCGGCGGCCTGGCAGACGGTCTTCCACTTCCACGTCCACGTGATCCCGCGATATGAGGACGATCCGCTGAAGCTGCCGTGGATTCCCGATGTCGGCGCTGCCGACGAGATCGCCGCCCTCGCCGACCGGATCCGGGAGGCGCAGGCATGAGCGAGCCCACGATCCGGCTCGAGCGCGACGGCCCGGTGGCCTCGATCGTGCTCTCGAACCCACCGCTCAACCTGTTCACAGCCGACTCCTGGCAGGAGCTGCTCGATTGCGTCGCCGAGGTCGAGGGCTCCGACGCGCGGGCGCTCGTCTGGCGGGCCGAGGGGGAGATCTTCACCGGCGGCGTCGACGTCGCCAACTTCCAGGCCGTCGTCGACGCCGGGCCCGCGCGCGCGGCAGAGTTCGCCCAGCCACTGATCGACGGGGTCCGCCGGCTCGAGGCGCTGGAGATCCCGACCCTGGCGGTGGTCCACGGGCTCTGCCTCACGGCCGGCCTCGAGATCGCCCTGGGTTGCGACCTGATCTGGGCCGCCGAGTCGGCTCAGTTCGGGCTGGTCGAGGCCGTCGTCGGGCTGACGCCGGGCGCCGGCGGGACCCAGCGGATGGCCGAGCGCGCCGGCCCTGGGAGGGCACGCGAGTTCGTCATCACCGGCGGGCTCTTCCCGGCGCCGACGCTGGAGGCCTGGAACGTCGTCAACCGGGTCCTCGCCGACGACGAGATCCACGAGAAGGGCATGCGCTTCGCGCAACGCCTTGGCACCGGGCCGACCAGGGCCCACGCGGCGACCAAGCGCATCGTCCGCGCCTACTGCCGGGGCGGCGTCGACGAGGCCGACCGCATCACCCCCGAGCAGTTCGCCGGGCTGTTCGCCACCGAGGACCTGCGCGGTGCCGTGAAGTCGTTCCTCGCCGAGGGCCCGGGCAAGGCCACCTTCGAGAACCGCTGATCGGCCCGGCCGCTACCCTCTCCACCCGCATGGGTAAAGAAGAGAAGATCGAGATGGAGGGCGAGGTCACCGAGGCCCTGCCCAACACGATGTTCAAGGTCACGCTCGACAACGACCACCAGGTCCTCGGGCACATCTCCGGCAAGATGCGCCGCCACTACATCCGCATCCTCCCCGGCGACCGGGTGAAGATCGAGCTCTCGCCCTACGACCTCGACCGCGGCCGCATCACCTACCGCTACAAGTAGCGCCTACCACGGCAGCTCGTCGGCGACCTCGGCCAGGCGTGGGGCCGAGCGATCGCGCTCGGAGACGACGGGGTCGGCCAGCGGCCACTCGATCGCCACCCCCGGGTCGTCCCAGGCGAAGCCGCGCTCGGTCGCGGGGTCGTAGTAGCTCGAGAGCTTGTAGATCACGTCGGCTTCCTCGGAGACGACGCAGAAGCCGTGTCCGAAGCCGACCGGGAGGAGGAGCTGGCGGTGGTTGGCGTCGCTGAGCTCGTGGCCCTCCCACTGCCCGTAGGTGGGCGAGTCGCGGCGCAGGTCGACGGCCACGTCCCAGATCTCGCCCCGGGCGCAGCGGACCAGCTTCGCCTGGCCGGGATCGGTCTGGAAGTGGACGCCGCGGAGGATGCCCCGCGACGAGCGCGAGTGGTTCTCCTGGACGAAGGCGGTGTCCACCCCGAGCTCGCGCCAGACGTCGGAGCGGAAGCTCTCGACGAGGAAGCCGCGCTCATCGACGTGGGGGTCGACCTCGATCGGGACGAGGCCGTCGAGCCGGGTGTCGAGCCTGCGGGCCATCTCGCCGCAAACTACCGCTCGGCGCGCGTCCTTGGCCACGATCCGCGCGCAATACGTCACACCCACGCCCGCACAATCCGCCGAGTGGCGAATAACGAGCGTTCCCGTCCCGCGAGCCGCCACTCGGCGCGGGAGCGGCGGCTGCTCGGGCTGTCGGTCCGCCAGCATGGGGTCGTTTCGCTGGCGGAACTGAGAACGTTGGGGTTCTCCGACGCCGGCGTGCGCAGGCGAGCGGCGGCGGGAAGGCTGCACCGGTTGTTCCCGGGCGTCTTCGCCGTGGGCCGGCCGGACGTGACGCGGGAGGGGCGCTGGCTCGCGGCGGTGAAGGCGGCGGGCGAGGGCGCCGTTCTCTCGCATCGCTCCGCTGCGGCGCTGCACGGCCTGCGGCCGAGCTCGTCCAGGCGGACCGAGCTCACCGTCTGCCACGCGTCGCGCTCGGAGCTCCCGGGCCTGCGCGTCCACCGGTCGAGCACGTTGAGCGACCGGGACGTGGGCATCGTCGACGGGATTCCGTGCACCAACCCGAGCCGCACCCTCTTCGACCTCGCCGCCGTGCTCGGCCAGGACGCGCTTGACCGTGCGTGCGATCGGGCCGAGGCGCTGTGCCTGGTCGACATCAGGGCTCTCGACCGCCTCGCGCGCCGTCCAGCCCGGGGCGTCCGCAACCTTCGCCGGGCCCTGGACGGGCTGGGCGCGGGCGGCGAGGGCACGCGCAGCGAGCTCGAGATCAAGTTTCGCGCGCTCTGCCGCCAGGCCGGCCTGCCCCCGCCAGAAGTGAACGCGTGGATCGCGTTGGGCGGCGGGCATGCGCTGATCGACTTTCTCTGGCGCCGGCAGCGCGTGGCGGTCGAGACCGACGGCTTCCGCTTCCACCGGGACCGGCGCTCGTTCACGCGAGACCGCCGCCGCGACCAGCTCCTCGGGCTCGAGGGATGGCGGCACGCCCGCTTTACCTGGGAGCAGGTGATGGACGAGCCGGAGCACATGATTCGCGTCGTCCGCACCCTGCTCGCAGCCGGGGCGTCGAGACGCGCTCAGTAGTTGGTCCGCGCCATCCCCCGCAGGGCGAAGAACCCCGTCAGGGCGACCAGGGACGCCAGCGCCACCAGGCCGGGCCAGGTCTCGCCCCAGGTGATGGCACCGGTGACGAAGCCCTGCCGGGCGGCTTCGATCACCTCGGTCATCGGGTTGATCGAGGCGACGTCGGCGAGCCACGGCTGCAGCAGCTCCATCGGCGCGTAGGCGGTGGTGAAGAGGACGAGGATGAACATCCCCGCCTGCATCAGCGGTGCCGCCGACTGCGACTTGAAGCGCAGCGCCAGGGTGCAGCCCCAGAGCGCGGCGACGGTCCCCGTGCCCATCGTCAGCAGGACCGCCAGCGCCAGCCCCGCGAGCCCGGGCCAGCCGACGCCGAGCGAGAAGCCGACGATCAGCAGCGCCGTGGCGGGCACCAGGGCCCGCAGGCTGGCCGAGATGACCAGCCCCGCCAGCAGCACCGGGCGCGGCGCCGGGGAGGCCAGCAGGCGGTCGAACCAGCCCTGCTCGATGTCGCGCGCGAGGTTGACCCCGGTTGCGGCGCCGGTGAAGCCCGCCCCCTGCATCAGGCTGACCGCGATCAGGAAGCTCTGGTAGTCGTCGGCGACGAAACCGTTCAGCCCCGTCAGGCTGCCGAAGACCGAGGTCAGGCCGAGGAAGAAGATCGTCGGCGCGAGCACGCCGGGGATCGCCGCGCCGGGCACCCGCAGGAGCTCGTTGCGCGAGCGCTGGACCAGCGCCCGCACGGTGGCGAGGTTGGCGGCCGGCCCGAACACGGTGGTCGGCGTGGCGCCGGCGGCCTCCACCTCAGCCCCCCGTCCTCAGACGCCGTCGCAGCGCCAGCGCGCTCAGGCCCAAGCTGAACGCGGCGATCAGCGCGATCGCCCCGAATGCCTCCAGGAACGCTTCTCCCGAGAGCGACGAGATCACCGGCTCGCGGATCCCCTCGACGATGAAGCTGAGCGGGTTGTAGTCGGCGACGCTGGCGGCCGGCTCGAGCATCAGCGACGTGGGGAAGAAGGCCGAGGAGAGGAAGAGGACGACGAAGACCAGCGGGAACAGGCCCTGCACCACCGAGGCGCTGCCGGTGCGCAGCGCGATCGCCGCGCCGAGCCCGCCGAAGGCGATCGCCGAGAGGGTGACGAACCCGATCATCAGGGCGACCCCGGCGACGCCCTCCTCGATCTGGGCGCCGAAGATGAGCCCCAGGGCGATGAACCAGACCGCGGAGAAGGCCCCCAGGGCGGCGGTCCCGACGAGTCGCCCGAGGACGATCGAGAAGCGCGAGATCGGCGCCGCCAGCAGGCGGTCAGTGAAGCCCATCTCGATGTCCACCGCGAGGGCGATGCCGCCGCTGTTGGCGGCCAGCAGGGTCGCCTGGATCATCGCCCCCGCGAGCATGAAGTCGAGGAAGCCGTTGACCTCCGGAAACCCCGGAAGATCCACCGCGCGCGCCGCGCCGCCGGTCTGGATCGCCAGCAGCAGGGTGGGGAAGATGACGATCGGCGCCAGCAGCTGCGGGCGGCGGAAGGTCTGGCGCACCGAGCGCCGTCCCAGCGCCGCGATCACCCGCAGGTTGGCGACCAGCCGCTGGATCACCGGGCGGCGACCGCTTCCTCGCCGGTCTCGGGCTCGTCGGGATCGTCGGTCCCCAGGTGGTATCCGGTCTTGGCGACGAAGACGTCGTCGAGGGTCGGCTGGACGAGCTCCAGCGACTCGACCAGGATCCCGGCCTCGTCGAGGGCCCTGACCACCGGAGCCACCTCGGCCGCGCCCCGCTCGAGCTCGACCAGGAGGGCGCCGTCCTTGGCCGGCAGCACCTTGCCGAAGCGCGAGACCGTCTGCTCGGCCCGCCCGCGCTCGCCGCTGACGCGAACCTCGAGGTGCGGCAGCCCGACCTCGGACTTGAGCGAGGTCGGCGTGCCCTCGGCGACGATCCTGCCGGCGTCGATGATACCCACCCGGTTGGCGAGCTGATCGGCCTCCTCCAGGTACTCGGTGGTGAGGAAGACGGTGGTGCCCTCGGCGTTGAGCTTCGAGACCTCCTCCCAGATGGTCTTGCGCGAGACCGGATCCAGGCCCGTCGTCGCCTCGTCGAGGAAGAGCACCCGCGGCTCGTGGACCAGGGCCGAGGCGAGGTCGAGGCGCCGCTTCATCCCGCCCGAGTAGGTGCCGACGCGGCGGTCGGCCGCCGCCTCGAGGTCGACCCGCTCGAGCAGCTTGTCGGCTCGCCTGGCACCCTCGGCGGACGCCATCCCGTGCAGCGTCGCCTGCAGCCTGATCAGCTCGCGCCCGGTCATCAGCGGGTCGAGCGCGGCCTCCTGCAGGGCGACGCCGATCGCCCGCCGCACCGCGCCCGCCTCGGAGACGACGTCGTGGCCGGCGACCCGGGCGCTGCCCCCGGTCGGGCGCAGCAGCGTGGTCAGCATCCGGACCATGGTCGTCTTGCCGGCGCCATTGGGGCCTAAAAAGGCGTAGATTTCGCCCTCGGCGACCTCCAGGTCCACGCCGTTGACGGCGAGCACACCCCCCGAGAATGCGCGCTCGAGACCTCTGACCTCGATCGCGTCCACGCGGGGAATCTACTGGCGGCACGTCTGACAACGGCCGGGCGCCCTAAGCTATGGGGCGTGACCTCGGCAGGGTCCATCCGGCGCCGCGGCGCGGTCGCGGCGGCTTTCGCCGGGCTTGCGGCTGCGGCTATCGCCGTCGGGGCGAGCATCCCCGTGGACGCCGCGGGCACCAAGGAGCTGGGCAAGACGGCAAAGACGCCGCGAGCAAGCTGCCCGACGCCGAAGGGCAACGACTATCCGCCAAGCAAGGGTTGTCAGGCGCTGGGCGAGGTGACCGGGTTCCAGAAGAAGGCCGACGGCAAGAAGGGCATCTTCAAGGTTCCGAGCAAGGGCACGATCGTCGGCTGGAGCGTCGCCCTCTCGAAGCCGAACAAGAAGGAGCGGAGTTTCTTCGAGGAGGTGCTCGGTAACGAGACGGCCGGCGGCGCGCCCACGGCGCGCCTGGCGCTGCTGAGCAAGGCCTCAGGGAAGAAGTACCGCCTCCGGGCCGAAACCCCCCGGATGAAGCTGGGCTCGCTGCTGGGACACCGCGAGACCTTCACCCTGAACGACCCGATCCCGGTGCAGAAGGGCTGGACCGTCGGGCTCACGACCCCCACCTGGGTGCCGAGCTTCGCCCACAACCTGGGCGGCAAGGCAGACTCCTGGCAGGCGAGCCGCACGAAGAAGCGCTGCGCCGGGGAGAAGAACCTCCAGGACCGCAGCAAGCCCCACAAGGGCGTCGGCACCACCCGTGTCTATGCCTGCTCGTACGAGCAGGCTCGCCTGCTCTACTGGGCCTACTTCCTCCCCGACTGAGCCGGCCCTAGCCGCAGGACCCGGGGTTCTGCTCGCACTGCTGCTCGAACTGGTCGGCCGCGCTGCCCTCCGGAGGCGGGGTGTCGTGCTGGGCGTTGTCCCCCTGGGGAGGAGAGGTGCCGCCGCTGCCGTTCCCGCCCGGGGCGGGCTGCGAGCTGGTGGTGGTCGTAGTGGTGGTGGTCGAGGACGTGCTCGAGGTGGTCGAGCTCGATGTCGTCGAGGTGCTGGAGGTCGTCGTCTCGTCGTTGCCGCCACAGCCCGCGACGGCAAGCGCCGCCGAGGCGGCGAGAAGCCCGGCCGCCGCCCGCAGGCGTCGGCCGCCGGCCCCGGTCACTCGTCTGCGGCGACCGGTTCCTGGCGCAGGCCGCAGTAGGGGCAGTCGCTGACGTCCATCCCGATCAGCTGATCGCAGCGTGAGCAGGCGCGCAGGTTCTCCGGGATCCGCAGCAGCGCCGACTC
>JBKJZF010000082.1:0-14962 GCA_046715315.1 Solirubrobacterales bacterium
GGTAGCGGCGCTCGGGGTCCTTCTCGAGGGCGCGCCAGACGACGTCGCCGAGCTCGCGCGGGGCCTCGGGGGCGACGTCGCCCAGCGGGGGCGGCGCCTCCTGCAGGTGGGCGTACATCTTCGCCACCTTCTCGCGCTCGCCCGCGAACGGGACCTCCCCCGCGAGCAGCTCGTAGAGGACGCAGCCGAGGGCGTAGACGTCCGTGCGCGCGTCCACCCGCTCGCCCTTGATCTGCTCGGGCGCGACGTAGTCGAGGGTGCCGACGAAGGCGCCGCTGGCGGTGACGCCGCTGGTCGCGTCGATCCTCTTCGAGAGGCCGAAGTCGGTGAGGAACACCCGGTTGCCGGCTTCGCCGCCCTCGATCAGGACGTTGCCGGGCTTGATGTCGCGGTGGACGAGGCCACGCTCGTGGGCGGCGTCGAGCGCCGAGGCGACCTGGGAGACGATCGGCACCGCCCGCTCGGAATCCAGCCGCCCCTCGCGGTTGAGCAGGCCACGCAGGTCGCTGCCCTCGATGAAGTCCATCGTCACGAACAGGCGTCCGTCCTCCTCGCCGGCGTGGTGGACCGCGACCACGTTCGGATGGCGGATCGAGACGGCGATCCGCGACTCGGACTTGAAGCGGTCGCGGAAGGTCTCGTCGGCGGCCCGCTCGCCCGAGATCACCTTCAGCGCGACGACGTGGTCGAGCGCCAGGTGCGTGGCGCGGTAGACGACGCCGAAGCCGCCCCGTCCGGCGACGCCCTCGACGCGATGGCCGGCGAATATCTCCCCAGGGGCCAGCTCGCGCATGGCGCGATTATCTACCCCCGCCGGGGGAGCGGGCGGCCGGGCCTACGCGGGGGCGCCGGCGCCGACGATCTCGGCCAGGCGCTCGAGCGTGTGCGACCGCTCGGCGGGGTCCGGCTGGATCGGTGAGACGATCAGGCGATCGACGCCGATCGCCTCGTACTGCGAGACGCGCTGGCGGACCTCGTCCTCGGGGCCGACCAGCGAGGTGGCGTCCACGAGCTCGTCGGGGATCGCCTCGAAGGCCTGCTCGCGCTTGCCGTCGAGATACAGCGACTGCACCTCGTCGGCGACCTCGCCGTAGCCGAAGCGGTGGGTGAGGTCGACGTAGAAGTTGGTCTTGCGGCTGCCCATGCCGCCGAGGTACAGCAGCAGCCCGGCCTTGACGTAGCCGCGCGCGGCCTCGAGGTCGCCGTCGATCGCGATCTGAAGCGTGGGCGAGATCTCGAGCTGGTCGCGGCTGCGCCCGCCCTTGGCGAGGCCCGCCTCGATGTGCTCGCCCCAGGCGGCGTCGAAGGCGTCGGGTGAGCTGAAGATCGGGATCCACCCGTCGCAGATCTCGGCGGCCAGCTCCACCGACTTGCGCCCGATCGCCCCGACGAAGACGGGGATCTCGTTGCGCACCGGGTGGAAGTTGAGCTTCAGCGCCTTGCCCTGGCCGGTGCCGCCCTCGAGCGGCAGCTGGTAGTGCTCGCCCTTGTACTCCAGCGGGCCCTCGCGGGCGACGATCTTGCGGACGATCTCGATGTACTCCCGCGTCCGCCCCCAGGGTTTCGGATACGGCACCCCGTACCACCCCTCCGAAACCTGCGGCCCGGAGGGCCCGAAGCCGAAGATGAAGCGCCCCCCCGAGAGGGCGTCGATCGTGCAGCCCGCCATCGCCGCCGCGGCCGGCGCCCGCGCCGGCACCTGCATGATCGCGCCGCCGAGCTTGATCTTCTCGGTCTGGGGCGCGAGCCAGGCGAGCATGCTGACGACGTCCGAGCCGTAGGACTCTGCGACCCAGACCGAGTCGAATCCAAGGCGCTCGGCCTCGCGGGTGATCTCCAGGGCGTCCTCACCCTGGGGGCCGATCCCCCAGTAGCCGAGGTTGAGTCCGAGCTTCAGCGACATCCGCGGGAGCCTATCCCGCGTCAGGGCTTCTTCGCCCCCCGCTCGAACGCTGTATAGATGGCGCGGTGGAAGCGGGAAGTCATCCCCGGGGGCTGTCGAGCAACGAGGCCTACCGCCGGCTCGAGCGCCTCGGGCCGCCTGAGGACGAGTCCAGCCGCTCGGTGGCGTCGATCGTCGCGGGCAACGTCTTCACGCTCTTCAACGCGATCATCGGCGTCTTCTTCATCCTCATCCTCTCCCTGGGGCTGTTCGCCGACGCGATCTTCGGGGTGATCGCGATCGTCAACTCCGCGATCGGCATCCGCCAGGAGCTGAAGGCGAAGGAGACCCTCGATCAGCTCGCCCTGCTGGTGGCCCCGCAGGCCAAGGTCGTGCGCGATGACCAGGTGTCCGAGCTTCGCGCCGACGAGGTCGTGCCCGGCGACATCGTCCGCGTCGAGCCGGGCGACCAGCTGATTGCCGACGGCGTCGTCACCGTCTCGCGCGGGCTCACGCTCGACGAGTCGATGCTCACCGGCGAGTCCGACGGCATCTCCAAGCGTGAGGGCGACCGGCTGCTCTCCGGCGCCTTCTGCCTCTCGGGATCCTGCTACTACGAGCTCGACGCGGTGCGCGAGCACAGCCACGCCGCCAGGATCGCCGGCGAGGCGCGCGAGTTTCGCCATCCCCCCTCCCCGCTTCAGGTCGAGGTCAACCGGGTGCTCTCGGCGACGACGATCGCGATGGCCCCGCTGGCGTTGATCCTGCTGCTGGCGCTCGGCGCCCGCGACGTCGGCTTCGAGGAGGCCGCCCAGACCGCGACCGCCGGTCTGATCACCCTGATCCCCGAGGGCCTGGTGCTGCTGATGAGCGTCACCTTCGCCGTGGCGGCGGTGCGGCTGGCGAAGATGAACACGCTGGTCCAGCAGATAAGCGCCACCGAGGCGCTGGCGGCGGTGGACACGATCTGCGTCGACAAGACCGGCACCCTCACCGACGGCTCGCTCGACCTGCTCTCGGTCGAGGTGGCCGACCCGCAGCACCCCGGGCGGGCACACGAGGCGATCGGCCACTTCGCGCACTCCTCGGGCGAGCGCAACCGGACCCTCCAGGTGATCGCCGATCGCTACCCGGGCACACCGGGACGGGTGATCGCCGAGGTCCCGTTCTCGTCAGCGTGGAAGTGGAGCGGCATCACCCTGGAGGCAAGCGGAGCCCCGCGCAGCTACGTGCTCGGGGCTCCGGACGTGCTCGCGGCGGCCGGTGCCCTGAAGCTCCCGCCGGCGCTGCAGAACACGCTGGAGGAGCACACCCTCGCCGGGCGCCGCGTGGTCGCCTTCGGCGAGGCGGTGGACGGGCTTCCGCAGAGCCCGGCGTCGGCGCCCCCGCCGCAGCTCGAGCCGCTGGCGCTGGTCGTGCTCGAGGAGCGGCTGCGCCCGGATGCCCGTGAGACGATCGAGTTCATGCGCGAGCAGGACGTGGACCTGAAGCTGATCTCCGGAGACGCTCGCTCGACCGTGACCGCGGTCGCCTACGCGGTGGGGGTCCCGGTGGAGGCAGGGGTGATCGAGGGCCCGGATCTGCCCGACCACCGCAGCGGGCTGGCGCAGGCCGCAGAGCGCAACACGGTCTTCTGCCGGATCACTCCCGAGCAGAAGAAGGCGCTGGTCGGGGCGCTCTCGGACCGCGGCCGGTTCACGGCGATGATCGGCGACGGCGTCAACGACGTGCCGGCGCTGAAGCGGGCGCGAATGGCGGTGTCGATGGGCTCGGGCAGCCAGATCACAAAGGGGGTCGCTGACATCGTCCTGCTCTCCGACCAGTTCTCGATGCTCCCCCGTGCGGTGGCGGAGGGCCGGCGCATCGCCCGCAACATCCATCGCCTCGGCCGGCTCTACCTGACCAAGTCCGTCTACGCCGCCTTTCTGATCACGGTTACGGCGGCGTTCGGCTTCACCTTCCCGTTCTTGCCGCGCCAGCTGACGGTCGCGGCGATGCTGACGATCGGCATCCCCTCCTTCGTCTTGGCGCTGGCGCCGAGCGAGGGCCCCCTCTACCGCGGCCGCCTGCTGCGCGCCCTGGCGGCGTTCGCGGTTCCGGCCGGGATCGCGATCGGGGTCGCCTCGCTGCTCTCGTTCTTCCTGGTGGACAACGTCTTCGGCGGCACCCTGGAGGAGGGCCGCACCGCGGCGACGACGACGTTGATCGTGCTCGGCCTGTGCTTCATCCTCCTGCTCGAACGTGGTCCCGGGCGCGAGCACATCACGATCCAGAGCTACATGCTGGCGATGATCGCCGGGCTGGGGGCGCTGTTCGCGCTGATTCTCGCCGCCTCCCCGGTGCGCGAGTTTTTCGAGCTCGAGCTGCTCACCTCGGCCCAATGGTTCCTCTCGCTCGCCTGCGTCGCCGCCGGGCTCGTGCTCGCGGCCCTCGCCTGGCGCCTGCCCTACATCCAGCACCTCGAGGTGGACGGTGGCGAGCCCCCCGACGACGGCGTCCCCAGGCCCACCCACAGTCCCAGGACCGGCGAACACGCCCCCGTCGGAGAGCCGGAGCCGGTGGAGCGGTGATGCCGGCGCCGCCCGGCGACGACCGCCGTCGCACCAAGATCGTCACCACGATCGGCCCCGTCAGCCGCTCGTTCGAGACGATGACGAGGCTGATCGAGGCCGGAGCCGATGTCTTCCGGCTCAACTTCTCGCACGGCACCGCCGACGAGCACGCGGAGAACGTCGAGCGGGCGCGCGAGGCCGCCCGCACCGCCGGCAGGGAGATCGGGCTGCTGGGCGACCTGCCGGGGCCGAAGCTGCGGCTGGGCACGCTCGCCGACGGGGTGGTCGAGCTGGCCCGTGACAGCGAGACGGAGCTGACCACCCGCGAGACCCCGGGTGACGCCGGGCACCTGCCGGTCTCCTGGGCCGGTCTCCCGGAGGCGGTCTCGGAGGGCGACGCCGTCTACCTGGCCGACGGGCGCATCCGCCTGCGAGTCCTCGACAAGGACTCAGACTCGGTCCGCTGCGCGGTCGAGGCGGGTGGCCCCGTGGCCTCGCACCAGGGCCTCAACCTGCCCGGGTCCGAGGTTTCGCTGCCGTCGGCGGGGCGCCAGGACCTGGAGTGGGTGGACTTCGCGATCTCGCACGACATCGACCTGCTGGCGATCTCCTTCGTCCGCCGCGCCGAGGACATCCTCCCGGTGGAGCGGCGAATCCGGACGGCGGGCGCCGACATCCCGGTGATCGCCAAGATCGAGAAGCCGCAGGCCGCCGAGCGCTCGGAGGAGATCATCAGGGCCACGACGGCGGGGATCATGGTCGCCCGCGGGGACCTCGGCATCGAGCTCCCGATCGAGCAGGTGCCGACGGTGCAACGGAGGCTCCTGCGCCTCGCCGGAAACCACGCCAGGCCCTCGATCACCGCGACCCAGATGCTCGCCTCGATGGTCAGCTCGCCGAGGCCGACCCGCGCCGAGGTCAGCGACGTCTCCGCCGCGATCCTCCAGGGAACCGACGCGGTGATGCTCTCGGAGGAGACCGCGGTGGGCGACTACCCGGTCGAGGCGGTGGCGGTGATGGACAGGATCGCTCGCGCAACCGAGCCCGACCTGCCATACGAGAACTGGCTGCTCAACCGGGTGGTCACCGACAGCTCCGACGTCGCCGGCTCGGTCGCGCGGGCCGCGGTGGGTTCGACCTACACCCTCGGCCTGGCGGCGATCGTCGTGCCCACTCGCAGCGGTAGGACCGCCCGCCTGGTCTCGGCCCACCGCCCGCGGATGCCGGTGCTGGCGGTCTCGCCTCGCCGCGAGACCGTGCGCCGCCTGCAGGTGCTCTTCGGAGTCAGCTGCGTGCTCGCCGAGGAATGGGAGGGCCTGACCGCCCTGCTCGGCGACTGTGCGCGCCTCGCCAAGGAGAGCGGCGTCGCCAAGTCGGGTGAGCTGATCGGCATCACCGCCGGGATGCCCGAACAGAAACTGGGCACGAACCTGTTCGAGATCCACCGCGTGCCCTGAGCGGGCAGGCGGGCTCAGCCGTCGCCGATCCCGGCCAATAGGCGGCTGTCCGCGTCGGACATTCCGGCGATCTCGTCCCCGTCCCAGCTGATGTCCCCGGCCATCGCGACGAACAGCGCGGAGTGGTCGGAGTGGCGCAGGCGCTCTGAGCGGGCGAGCGCGAGGGCGGAGTAGAGGTTGGGCAGGGCGTCGTGCCAGCCGCGGTCCGAGCTGCGGATCTCGATCAGGTCGCGCATGGTGGAGGGCACCTGCCGCAGGCCCCCCTCGAACATCCCGCCGAAGATGGCCAGGTCGAGCTGGATGCTCTCGCCCTCCGGCACCGTCTCGCACTCGCCCTCCGGCTCGAACAGCCCGCGGGCGAGCTGCGGCGAGGACACCAGCAGCGCCCCATCGGTCGCCCGTGGGTTGCACTCGACCAGGTACGGCCCGTCGGGCGAGGCGATGAAGTCGAACGAGACCTGGCCCGTGTAGCCCGTCTTCGCGGCGATCCGCTCGACCACCTCGAGCGTCGCCGCGCCATCGATCGCGACGAACTGGATCCCGGTCGAGTGCTTCCACTGGCGGGGGATCGAGTAGGCGCAGTGCGCGGTCACCCGTCCCTGGTGGGCGGTGCTGTAGGTGCAGAACGTCTCGCCGTCGACGAACGCCTGCACCAACCACGGGTTGACGGTGCTCGGGTGGCAGTCCTCGATCGCGACCTGGCCCGCCAGCGGGCCGGTGTTGGTCAGCAGGCTGACGCCCCCGCGCGAGAAGGCGGCCCTGGCGAAGTAGCGGGGAAAGCGCTCCAGCGCCGCGCGCAGCTCCGCGTCGGAGGAGGCGATCACGGTGGTCGCCATCGCCAGCCCCATGCCGGTCGCCAGGCGCTCGAAGCTCTCCTTGTCGTGCAGCGGCAGCAGCGTCGCGAACGGCGAGAAGAACAGCTCGGCCGCCTCCGCCAGGCGCTCGTGCTGGGACGAGAGGTAGAAGACCTCCTCGAAGGCGGGGACGATCGCGTCGATCCCGGAGTCGGTCGCGATCCGCTCGACGTCATCGACGAACTTCTCGGTCTCGTCGCGCGGCGACGCCGTGACGAACCGCTCGGCCACGTATCGCGAGTGGCTTCCGGGCGCCAGCTCGTAGTCGTCCGACGCGTAGACCTCGTGCCCCTCCTCCGCCAGCTTGCGGATCATCGCCAGCGCGAAAGGCATCCGCGAGCTGGTGATCAGAACCTTCATCGGTCCTGGGGGCCGGGTTCGGGGGCCGGCAGCACGAACTGGGTGACGATCAGGTTGCCGACGAGGCGCTCCTGGCAATGGACGCGAACCTCGATCACGTGGGTCGAGCGGCCCGCGTGCAGGTGCTCGGCGGTTGCGACGAGGTCGTCGCCGCGCCTGCCGCCGGAGAACACGTTCAGCTTCATCTCGATCGTCGTGAAGTTCCAGCCCGGCTCGATGTGGCGGAAGGTCTGCCAGGCGGCGACCGAGTCGGCGAGCGCCACCCAGGCGCCGCCGTGGACGAAGCCGCCGGGATGCAGATGGCGACCGTCGATTGCCATCCGCCCCACCGAGCGCTCGTCGGTGACCTCGACCGGCTCCACCCCGAGGTCGACGGGGAAGTTGCGCGAGGTCCCGTCCGGGCCGGACAGCACCCGCGCGCGGAGGAACTCGACGGTGAAGCCCGGGTTCGCGGCCATCGCTACCCCGGCGACCCCGGACGCGAAGCGGAGGAGTCGCCGGGCTTTGGTTCGAGGCCGAAGTCGCCGAAGGGCTCGTCGCGCTCGCGCACCGCCTGCTTGAAGCCGACCTCGGCAGCCCGCTGCTGGAAGGCGAACCCCTCCGGAGTGTGGCGGGCGATGCCGTCCATCAGCGTGCTCATCAGCTGGGTCTGCTCGAGGCCCTGGCTGAGCACGGCCTGGTTGACCTGCAGCTTGTGCATGACCAGCTGGTTGACCGGCAGGCGCGCGACCCGCTCGAGCAGCGACTCGAAGACGGCGTCGAGCTCGTCGGCGGGCACCGCCTCGGTGGCGAGCCCCCACTCCAGAGCCTGGGCGCCAGTGAGCGAGTCGCCGGTGAGCAGCAGCCGCTTGGCCCGGGCCGGGCCCAGGCGGTGGGCCCACATCGCGGTCGTCGGCACGCCCCAGACCCGCGCTGGCGGGTAGCCGATCTTGGCGTCGTCGGCGACCACCAGCAGGTCCGAGCACAGCGCCATGTCCGTTCCCCCGGCGACGCAGAAGCCGTGCACCTTGCAGATGACCGGCTTCTCCGACCAGAACAGGCTCATGAAGCCGCGCACGTTGCGCCACATCATCTGGAAGTCGACGACCGGGTCCCAGGTGCCCGACGGATCGTGGTTGATCGCGACCGTAGCCGCGTCAATCGGAGAACCGCCAGAGGGTCCCTCCGGGGACCCTGACACGCCCGGACGCGAAGCGGAGGACGTGTCAGGCGGTTGCTCGACCGAGCCGAAGGCTTCAGCCGAGGCGAGGTCGTAGCCGCCGCAGAAGCCGGAGCCGTTGCCGGCCAGGGCGATCACGTGGACCTCGGGGTCGAGGTTGGCCCGCTCGACGCACGCCGACAGCTCCCGGGGCATCTCCAGGGTGATCCCGTTGCCCCGCTCGGGGCGGTCGAGCGTGAGCCGAGCGATCCGCCCGTCACGCTCGTAGGTCATAGTCGAGAGGCCATCCATGGCGGCGGAAGCTATCGAGATCGAGGCGGCGGGCCGCAAGGTCCGCCTGTCCAACCCGGACAAGGTGTTCTTTCCGGAGGCGGGGCACACCAAGCGCGACGTCGCCGGCTACTACGTCGCGGTCGGCGAGGCGGCGCTCCGTCATCTCCGCGACCGGCCGACGACGATGAAGCGCTTCGTCGACGGTGCCGCCGGCGACTTCTTTTTCCAGAAGCGGGTTCCGAAGGGCGCCCCCGACTGGCTTCAGACCGCCACCGTCCACTTCCCCAGCGGCCGCAGCGCGACCGAGCTCTGCGCCAACGACGAAGCGCACCTGGTGTGGGCGGTGAACCTCGGGGTGATCGACTTCAACCCCTGGCCCAGCCGCCGGCCGGACCTCGACCACCCCGACGAGCTGCGGGTCGACCTCGATCCGACCCCCGAGGCCTCCTGGGACGACGTCCGCCAGGTCGCCCTGTGCGTGCGCGAGGTGCTGGACGACCACGACCTGGTCGGCTTCCCCAAGACCTCGGGCTCACGCGGGATCCACATCAACGTCCGGGTCGAGCCGAACTGGGACTTCACCGAGGTCCGGCGCGCCGCCCTCGCCCTCGCCCGCGAGGTGGAGCGCCGCACGAAGCTGGCGACCTCGAAGTGGTGGAAGGAGGAGCGCCACGGCGTCTTCATCGACTACAACCAGAACGCCCGCGACCGCACCGTCGCCTCGGCCTACTCGGTGCGCCCGGTCGGAGACGCCCGCGTCTCCTGCCCGATCACCTGGGAAGAGGTGCCCGACGTCGAGCCCGCCGACCTGCGGCTCGACACCGTCCCGGCCCGCCTCGAGGACGTCGGCGACCCTTCGGCCGAGATCGACGACAACGTCGGCTCGCTACAGCCCCTACTCGACCTCGCGGCCCGCGACGAGGCCGGGGGCCTCGGCGACGCCCCCTGGCCGCCCCACTTCCGCAAGCAGAAGGACGAGGGCAAACGGGTCCAGCCGAGCAAGGCGAAGAACAAGGACTGAGGGCCGGGCCGGCTACTGCGCAAGCTGGTCGAAGGTGCACTCCGCGGGGTCCTTGTCCTCCCGCCAGCGGATGATCTTGGCGCCGTGGCGGATGCGGCCGGAGCTGACGTGGTCGAAGGAAACCTCGATCACCAGCTCGGGTCGCAGGGCGACCCACTCGAGGTCGCGGTCCGCCGCCCAGCGGCTGGGATCGGCCGATCCCCGATCGCCGGTGGCGTAGGGCGCCAGGGTCTCGACCAGCTCGCGCTTCTGCTTCGCCTTCAGCCCGGAGGTATGGCCGACCACCCGCAGCTCGCCGTCGTCGTAGAGACCCAGGATGAGCGAGCCGACGGTCCCCTCCTCCTTGCCCGGCCGCCAGCCGACGACGACGCAATCGGCCGTGCGCAGGCGCTTGACCTTGACCATCCCCTTGCGCTCTCCCGGCAGATAGCGAGCGTCGAGCAGCTTGGCGATCACGCCCTCTCCTGACTGCAGCCACGCCTGCGTCGCCCCGCCCGGATCCGGGTCGAGCGGGGTCAGCTCGACCGAGCCGGCGTCGGCGGCGCCGGCGACCAGCTTCTCGAGGTCGTGGCGGCGCTCGCGGAAGGGTCGCTCGAGCAGCTTCTCGCCGCCGACGGCCAGCAGGTCGAAGGCGCGGAGGACCGCGGGCGTCTCGGCGGCCAGGCGGTTGATCCGCGACTCCGCCGGGTGGATCCGGTTCTGCAGGGCGTCGAACTCCTCGACCCCGTCGTCGCCGAGGATGACCAGCTCCCCGTCGATCACGTACGAGCCCGCTGGGAAGCGCAGCTCGGGGAAGTAGCGGGCCAGCGGCTTGCCGTTGCGCGACTGCAGGAAGAGCTCGCCATCGTCGACGAATGCGAGCGCCCGAAAGCCGTCGTACTTCGGCTCATACGACCACGCCTCGCCATCCGGCAGGCTCTTTCGCGAGAGCGCGAGCTGGGGCTCGATGGGGGGCTTCAGCGGCAGCGCCACGCCGCGATCGTAGCTGCGCGCTCGCCTAGGCTTCGCCGTTCCATGCCCGCCCCCGCCAACCCCGGCCCGCCGGCCGAATGCGACGTCGTCGTCGTCGGTGCGGGCATCGTCGGCCTCGCCGTCGCCCGCGAGCTGGCGAGCCGCCACCGGGGGATGCGGGTCGCCGTGCTCGAGCGCGAGCCCGGGATCGCCCGCCACCAGACGGGCCACTCCAGCGGGGTCATCCACGCCGGCATCTACTACGCCCCGGGGTCGCTCAAGGCGCGGCTGTGCGTCGAGGGCGCCGCCGAGCTCTACGACTACTGCGATCGGCGCGGCATCCGCACCGAGCGTTCGGGCAAGCTGATCGTCGCCACCACGGCGACCGAGATCCCTCGTCTGGACGAGCTCGAGCGGCGCGGGCGCCAGAACGCGGTCCCGGGGCTGCGCAGGCTCGGCGCCGCCGAGATCGCCGAGATCGAGCCCCACGCCCGCGGGGTCGCGGCGCTTCACTCCCCGGCGACCGGGGTGGTCGACTTCACCGAGGTCGCGACAGCCTTCGCCGACGATCTCGCCGACGCCGGGGGCAGCGTCACCACCGGCTGTGGGGTCCTCGCGATCGCCGACGGCAGCGGGCGGGCGACGGTCTCTCACGAGCGCGGCGCCACCCGCGCCCGTGCCGTGATCACCTGCGCGGGCGCCTGGTCGGACCGCCTCGCAGTCGCCGCCGGGGCGCCGCCCGACCCGCGAATCGTCCCCTTCCGCGGCGCCTACCTGCGCCTGCGCCCCGAGCGCGACCGGCTCGTCCGGGCGAGCATCTACCCGGTGCCCGATCCCAACCTGCCGTTCCTCGGGGCGCACCTCACGAGGGACATCGACGGCCAGGTGCTGCTCGGGCCAACGGCGCTGATGGTGGGCGCGCTCGACGCGTATCGCCTGCGGCGGCTCAGCGGCCGCGACCTCGCCCGGACGCTGGGCTGGCCCGGAAGCTGGCGCCTCGCCGCCCGCCACTGGCGCGCCGGCGTGACCGAGATCCGCCACGCGGCCAGCCGCCGGGCGCTGGTCGCGGCGATGCGCCGCTTCGTCCCCGAGATCGCCGCCGGCGACTTCGTCGACGGCCCGGCGGGCATCCGCGCCCAGGCGGTCGGGCGCGACGGCTCGCTGGTCGACGACTTCGTCGTCTCCCCTACCGGCCGGGCGCTGCACGTCCGCAACGCGCCCTCCCCCGCCGCGACCTCGTCGCTGCCGCTCGCGAGGCTGATCGCCGACCGGGCCGAGCTCGGGCTCGCCTAGGTCTAGGGCAGGCGCTCGGGCTCCGGCGTCGCCGGCTTACGCCCGACGACCCCCACGGTGCGGTCGTAGGAAGCCTCGAGCGTCGCGGCGTCGGCCTCGCCGGTCTCGATCGCCGGGCCGATCGGAAGCACCCGGTAGTCGACGTGGTCGACCCAGGTGGGGACGTAGCGCGCGCCGGTCACCCGGGCGCCCTCGCCGTCGATGCGGAGGTCGAGCAGGGCGACGTAGCCGTCCTGGCTGGCCTCGGCGAGGCCGGCGTCGGCGCCCTGGTTGGAGATCAGGTTGCCCTCGCTGAAGACGACGGTCTTGCCGCCGACCTCGCGGATCGGCTGGATCACGTGCGGGCCCTGGCCGACGATCGCGGTGACCTCCGGGATCGCGGCCAGCCGCGCCACCAGCTTCTGCTGCCCGATGCTGGGCTTGGTCACGTACTCGGGCACCAGCTCCGACGCCCAGTGGACGTTGACGATCACCGCATCGGCGCCGGCCTCGCGGGCGCGACTCGCGTCGGCGGCGATCCGCTCGGGGTCGGCGATGTTGACCGTGTACGGCTGCGGGGCCGGGATCCCGTTGGTGTCCGTGGTGTAGGCGAGATAGGCGATCCTGGCGCCGCCGGCCTCGACGATCAGCGGCTGGCGCTGGCGGCGCTCGGAGGTGGCCGAGCCCGTGTGGGCGACGCCCGCCTTGTCGAGCGCCTTCAGGGTCGAGGCGACCCCGTCCTCCCCCTGGTCGAGGGTGTGGTTGGAGGCGGTGTCGCAGGCGTCCCATCCGCTCGCGGCAACCGCCTCGGCGAGCTCGGGCGGGGTGTTGAACAGCGGGTAGCCGGTCGGGGTCGCCGAGGTCATCGGGGTCTCGACGTGGCAGAAGGCCAGATCGGTGTCCTCGACGTAGGGGCGCACCTCGGCCAGCAGGGGCGCGAAGTCGTATTCACTGCCCCCGCCCTGGGCCAGGGCGGCGCCCCACACCGGGGAGTGGATCAGCAGATCACCGCTGAACGAGAGGGTCAGCTCGATCGGGCTTTCGTCGAGCGCGGCCCGGCGCGCCTGCTCGGCGCTGAGCGGCGGCTCGTCCCCCCCGCAGGAGCGGGCGAACACGACCACCAACAGCACGATCGCGCCGAGGGCCAGCAGGGTCGCGGCCCGGCGGCGCCGGTAGACGGCGGGCGACGGCCGGCGGCGGCGTGGATGTGGGGTGGCTGGACCGGCGTGCACGATCGGGATTTCCGGGGACGGGGCTCGGGTACGCTGAGCCCGTGGAGGCCGCGACCAAGCCAGAGGTCGAGGGTACGCCCGAGCGCGGCGCATCCTCGTTCGCCAAGTCGCTCTTCCTCGGCGAGATCCACGAGGAGATGGTCTTCCCCTGGCCGGCGCCGGATGCCGCCGAGCAGGAGCGGATACGACAGCTGAACGCGGCCGCGCGCGAGATCGGCTCGCGCATGGACCACCACAAGATCGAGCAGAAGCGCTGGATCGGCGACGACATCGTCCGCGACCTCGGCGAGGCGGGCCTGGCGGGCCTATACGTCGACGAGCGCTACGGCGGGCAGGGCCTCTCGCAGACCGGCTACGCCCGCGTCTTCGAGACCTTCGCCCAGATCGACGCCACCCTCTCGATCGTGATGGGCGTGCACCAGTCGATCGGCTTCAAGGGCATCCACATGTTCGGCACCGACGCCCAGAAGGAGCGCTTCCTCCCCGACCTGGCGGCCGGCCGCAAGCTCGCCGGCTTCGCCCTGACCGAGCCCGAGGCCGGGTCCGACGCCTACAACATCCAGTCGCGCGCGGTGCAGCAGCCCGACGGCTCCTGGGTGCTGAACGGCGAGAAGCGCTACATCGGCAACGGCTCCAAGGGGGAATTGTTTACCGCCTTCGCCCGCTGCGAGGTCGACGGCAAGGACCGCCATATCGCGCTGATCCTGGAGAAGGGGATGAAGGGGTTCGAGGTGGGCGAGCGCTTCGACACCATGGGCCTGCGCGGAAACGACCTCCGCCGCCTCTACTTCAAGGACGTCAGGGTCCCGGCCTCCAACGTCCTCGGCGAGCCCGGCGACGGCTTCAGGATCGCGATGCAGATCCTCAACAACGGGCGCATCGGGCTCGGCACCGGCTCGGTGGGCGCCACCAAGGGCCTGCTGGACCGGACGATCGCGCACGTCAAGGAGCGCCGCCAGTTCGGCCAGCCGATCGCCGACTTCGAGCTCGTCCAGGACAAGATCGGCTGGATGGTCTCCTACCTGTTCGGGCTGGAGTCGATGTGCTATCTGACCTGCGGTCTGGTCGACGCCGGGGTCGAGGACTACTCGCTCGAGTCGGCCATCTGCAAGGTCTCGGGGACCGAGTTCCTCTGGTATTCGGCGAACCGCGCGATGCAGCTCAAGGGCGGCGCCGGATACATGAAGGACGAGCCCTACGAGAAGATCCTGCGCGACATCCGCATCTTCCCGATCTTCGAGGGCGCCAACGACGTGATGCGGGCCTTCGTCGCGCTCTCGGGGATGAAGCCGGTCGGCGAGAAGCTCTCGGAGCTGGGCGAGATCGGGCTCTCGGACCCGATCGGCTCGATCGGGGTGCTCGCCGACTACGTCGGCTCACGAATCCAGCGCCAGGTCCGCCCCGACAAGATCAATCAAGCCCACCCCGAGCTCTCAGACCACGCCGACGCGGTCACCGAGCAGGTCCACCAGCTTCGCGACGTCAGCGAGTCGCTGCTGCGCGAGCACCGTGCCGAGATCGCGACGGCGCAGTTCCAGCAGAAGCGGCTCTACACCGCGGTCTCCGACATCTTCGCCCAGGTGGCGGTGCTCTCTCGGGTGACCAGCATCTTCGAGCAGCAGGGCGTCGAGCCCTCCGGGCAGGAGCGCTTCATCGCCGACACCTTCTGCTCGCGGGCGGCCCATCGGGTCGGCTCGGCCTTCCGCCAGATCGAGTCCAACGACGACGAGCGCATGTCGGCGATCGCCAAGCTCGCCTACAAGCGCGGCGAGTACGGCTACGCGCTGTTCGAGGACTAGGTCCGCGCTCGGATACGCTCCCGCTCGCTGCGCCGATAGATCGTTTCCGCGGCGCGTTGCGGCGGCAGCGGGCGCTCGGGACAGCCCTGCCACCCGGGAGGACGACGCCGCGCCCGGCCCTACCAGAGGGTGCCGCGCGGGTCATAGGCG
>JBKJZF010000083.1:0-4013 GCA_046715315.1 Solirubrobacterales bacterium
CGCCGAGGAGGTCGCGCTGATGCCGCCGGGCTCCGCCGAGCCCGGCTCCCGGGGGACGGGCCGCGCCCCGGGGCTCGGCGGCCTCTCGCTCGCCTGCGAGGCAACAAGGGGCGGGGAATAGGGGTCACCGCGATCCTCGTCGGGCTCCAAGCGCGGATCGAACACCGCCGCGAACACGCGGTCGAACGTCGGCAGCTGTTCGTGCGAGGAGACGAACACGGCTCGCGCCATCCAGTACAGCTCTGCGCGCGTCAGCGGCGCGACGAGCGTGAGCGCCTGCGCGAAACGCGCGGATCGCTCCGGCGTCACAGGCACGCCGGCGAAACGCAGCCGCCGGCCCAGCGCCGTCGCCAGGGCGGGGAGGTCAAGCCCCTCGAGCACCGCGGTCCTCCACGCGCCTCTGGCCTTCGGCGCGGATTAGCTCCGGCTCATTGCGGCGGCTCGGGCCTGCCCTGCATCGCCGCCCACACCCGTGCGGGGCTCAGCGGCATGTCGATGTGCGTGACGCCGTGGGACTCGTGCAGGGCATCCACGACGGCGTTGACGATTGCCGGCGGCGAGCCGTTGGTCGCCGACTCGCCGACGCCCTTCGCGCCGATCGGATGGTGCGGGCAGGGCGTCACGGTCGCGCCAAGCTCCCACTCGGGGCACTCGAGCGCAGTCGGGATCAGATAGTCCATCATCGACCCGTTGAGGCAGTTGCCCTGCTCGTCGAAGCTGATCACCTGCATCAGCGCGATACCGACGCCCTCGGCCAGGCCACCCATGATCTGGCCGTCGACGATCATCGGATTGATGCGCACCCCGCAGTCGTCGACGGCGATGAACCGCCGGACCTTCACCTCGGCGGTGTCGGGATCGACGTCCACAACGCAGATGTAGGCGCCGCACGGGTAGGTCAGGTTCGGCGGGTCGTAGACCGATTGGCCGTCGAGCCCGCCCTCGAGGCCCTCGGGCAGCGGGGCGGCGCCGTAGGCCGCCTCGGCGATCTCCTCGATCATCGCGCCCTTCTCGGGGTCGCCCTTGACGTACCAGCGGCCCTTTTCCCAGACGAGGTCCTCGGGCGAGGTCTCGAGCATCCCGGCCGCGATCAACCGCGCCTTGTCGCGCACCCTGCGGGCGGCGACGGCGGCGGCCGCGCCGGACACCGGGGTGGAGCGGCTGCCGTACGTGCCCAGACCGAACGGCGTGCGATCGGTGTCCCCGTGGCGGACCTGGATGTCATCCGGGGAGATGCCGAGCTCCTCGGCAACGATCTGCGCGAACGTGGTCTCGTGGGCCTGGCCCTGGGTCTGGGCGCTGATGCTGAGCACCGCCTTACCCGAGGCATGCACGCGAAGGTCGGCGCCGTCAGCCATGCCCCG
Source organism: Solirubrobacterales bacterium (assembly GCA_046715315.1). Taxonomy (GTDB): domain Bacteria; phylum Actinomycetota; class Thermoleophilia; order Solirubrobacterales; family 70-9; genus JBDTSW01. The sequence goes on from JBKJZF010000083.1 coordinate 1,365, forward strand.
GCCGAGGATGTCCATGTGCCTTCTCGGCCCGGCGCCGACGACCTCGGTGAAGAACGAGACGCCAATGCCCATCAGCTCGCCCCGGGCCCGCTTCTCCGCCTGCTCACGGCGCAGCTCGTCGTAGCCGGCGATCCTCACTGCCTCCTGCATCGTCTTCTGATACTCGCCGGAGTCATACGTCCAGCCGGTCTTGTTCTCGTAGGGGAACTGCTCCGGGCGGATGAAGCTGTTCATCCGCAGCTCCACCGGGTCGACGTCCATCGCGAGCGCGAGCTCGCCGACCAGCCGCTCGACGAGGTAGATGGCCTCCGTCACCCGGAAAGAGCAGCGATAGGCGACGCCGCCCGGCGCCTTGTTGGTGTAGACGGCCTTGACGCTGCAGTGCGCCGCCTCGAGGTCGTAGGACCCCGTGAAGATGTGGAAGAACCCGGCGGGGAACTTCGAGGGCTGCGCCGTGCTGTCGAAGGCGCCGTGGTCGGCGATGACGTCGACGCGCACTCCGGTGATCTTGCCATTCTTGGCGCAGATCTCGCCGCGCATGATGTAGTCGCGGGCGAACCCGGTGGACATCAGGTTCTCCGAGCGGTCCTCCACCCACTTGACCGGACGCCCGGACACGATCGAGCCCACGATCGTGCACACGTAGCCGGGATAGACCGGGACCTTGTTGCCAAAGCCGCCGCCGATGTCGTTGGTCATGATCCGGATCATGTGCTCGGGCAGCCCTGCCACCTGCGCGTAGACGGTGCGGTGGAGGTTGGATGCCTGGTTGCCGTTGTAGATGTCGAGCTGGCCCGTCTCCGGGTTCATGTCCGCGATCATGCCGCAGGTTTCGAGTGGCGCCGGATGACAGCGCGGGTAGATCATGTCCCGCGTGACGACGGTGTCGGCCTCAGCGAACACCCGGTCGGCCTCCGCCGCGTCGCCGGCCTCCCAGTTGGGACTGGCGAGGTTGTCGGTCTGGCCCGGCTTGTCGTCGCGGATCAGCGGCGCGTCGGGGTCAAGCGCCTTGCGGGCGTTGACGACAGCGGGCAGCGGCTCGTACTCGACGTCGATCAGCGGCAGAGCGTCGCGCGCGGCGTAGCGGTCGTCGGCGACGACGAAGGCGACCTCCTGGCCCTGGAATCTGACCTTGTCGCCCGCGAGCACGGCCTGCGAGTCGTAGGAGATCGTCGGCATCCAGGCCAGGCCCAGGGTTTCAAGGTCCTTGGCGGTGATCACCCTGTGCACCTTGGGGTGGGCGAGCGCCGCGGAGGTGTCGATCGAGACGATCCGCGCGTGCGCATACGGGCTGCGCAGCACGGCACCGTGCAGCATCCCGGGCAGGACGATGTCGTCGAGGTACTTGCCCTGGCCACGAATGAAGCGCGCGTCCTCCTTGCGCTTCATGCTGCCGTAGCCGATCGGCGTCTCTTTCGTCGCGGACGTGGCCATTCTCATCTCCTCTGGGATTCGGCGCCCTCGTGCTCGGCCGCCCAACGGACTGCTCTGACGATGTTCGAGTACCCGGTGCAGCGGCAGATCGCGCCCGAGATCGCCGTCCGAATCTCGGCCTCGGAGGGATCGGGGTTTGCGTCGAGCAACGCCCGCGTGGTCATGATCATTCCGGGCGTGCAGAAGCCGCACTGCAGGCCGTGCTCCTGGTGGAAGCCCTCCTGGACCGGATCGAGCACGCCATCGACCTCCAGCGCCTCGATCGTGCGGATCTCATGGCCCTCGCACATGGCGGCGAGCACCGTGCACGATTTGACCGGCCGACCGTCCATCTGCACCACGCAGGCGCCGCAGTTGGAGGTGTCACAGCCCCAGTGCGTGCCCGTCAGGCCGAGCGTGTCGCGCACGAAATGCACGAGCAGAAGGGCTGGCTCGACCTCACGCTTGACCTTCTCGCCGTTGACGGTCAAGGTGACTTCCATTCAGGCCTCCCTCCGTAGTGCGCGTTCTGCGGCGCGCCTAAGAGCGCGACGGGTGAGCTCGCCCGCAAGGTGGCGCTTGTAGTCGGCCGGCCCGCGCCCGTCGGCGCTTGGAGAGCAGTCCTCGGCAGCGATCGCGCCCGCCTCGGCGAATAGATCCTCCGAGGGCGCCTTGCCGCGCAGCAGCTCCTCGGCGCGGGAGGCGTGCACGGTGGTGGGTCCGACGGCGCCGAGCGCCACGCCGGCATCGGCGATCGTGCCCCCGTCGACCCAGAGGGCCGCGGACACCGCGACGATGGCCCAGTCGCCCGCGCGGCGCTCGACCTTCTCGTGGGCGCTGCCGCCGCCGGCGCGCAGCGGCAGGCGAATCTCAACAAGGATCTCGGCGTCCTCGATCGCCGTCTGGTAGGGGCCCACGTGGAAGTCCTCCATCGAGACGATCCGCTCGCCGTCGGAGCCGGCGATGACCACCTGCGCCTTCAGCGCTGAGCAGACGGCCGAGAGGTCCTCGGCCGCGTCGGCCTGGGCCAGCGAGCCGCCGATCGTGCCGCGGTTTCGCACGACCGGGTCGGCGATCACCCGCTCGGCGTCGGCGAAGATCGGGAAGTGTCGGGCGAGCAGCTCGGACTCCAGCAGCTCGTAGTGGCGTGTCAGTGCCCCGATCCGGATCTCTCCGTCCTGCTCCCGGATGTAGGAGAGCTGGTCGAGGTCGTTGATGTCGATCAGCACCTCGGGG
>JBKJZF010000084.1:0-5327 GCA_046715315.1 Solirubrobacterales bacterium
GCCCTCCCCCGTGGTCAGCTGCTTGTTGGCGTAGAAGGCGAAGGTCGCGACGAACCCCTGCGCACCGACGCTGACCCCGCTGGAGTCGACGGCGCCGAGCGCCTCGCACGCATCCTGGAGCAGCCCGAGGCCGGCCCCGGAGGCGATCTCGCTGAAGCTCGGGGTCGCCGCCGGGTAGCCGAGGATGTCCGCCGGCAGCAGGCCGGAGGTCTGCGCCCCGACGGCGGCCCGCGCGGCCTCCGGATCGAGATTGAGCGTGACCGGGTCGACGTCGCAGAAGACGGGCTTGACCCCCTCGTAGAGCAGGCAGTTGGACGAGGCCACGAAGCTGAACGGCGTCGTCACGACCTCGTCGCCGGCCCCCCAGCCCAGGGCCCTGACCCCGAGGTGAAGGCCCGCCGTGCCCGAGGAGACGGCGACCGCGTCCTCGACGCCGAGCCAGGCGGCGAAGTCGCGCTCGAAGCGGTCCAGCGAGGGACCCAGCGACAACCGCCCGGAGCGCAGCACATCGAGCACCAGCTCCTCCTCGCGCGCACCCAGGTCCGGCCGCGCCAGCGGGATCTCCGCGCGCTCGCTCACTTGTTGGGCTGGAAGGCGTACTCGAGGGACTCCACCAGCGCCTCCCACGATGCCTCGATGATGTTCTCGGAGACGCCGATCGTGCCCCAGTCGTCGTGGCCGTCGGAGGAATCCAGCAGGACGCGGGTGACGGCGCCCGTTCCCAGGTCCTCGTCGAGGATCCGCACCTTGTAGTTGACCAGCTCGATCTCGGCCAGGTGAGGGTGCAGGTCGGTGATCGCCGAGCGCAGCGCCTTGTCGAGGGCGTTGACCGGGCCGTTTCCCTCGGCCGTGCGCACGTACCGGCGTCCCTCGACCCAGACCTTGATCGTCGCCTCGGTCTCGACCTTGCCGTCGGCGCGCTTCTCGGTGATCACGCGGAAGCTCTCGAGCCGGAAGAGCGGCACGTATGAGCCCGCCTCGCGACGCAGCATCAAATCGAAGGAGGCGTCGGCCGCCTCGTAGTGGTAGCCGAGGTGCTCGCGCTCCTTGACCCGCTCGAGCGCGCGCTTGGCGCCGTCGGCGTCGAGCGCGATCCCCGATCGCTCGGCGCGGCTGAGCACCGACCCCTTCCCCGAGAGCTCGGAGATCAGCACGTCACGGCTGTTGCCGACCAGCTCCGGCTCGAGGTGCTCGAAGGTCCGGGCGTCGGCCTCGACGCCGGCGACGTGCATCCCGCCCTTGTGGGCGAAGGCGTTGCGACCCACGTACGGCTGGTCGGGATCCGGCGAGAGGTTGCAGATCTCGTCGACGAAGTGCGCGGTCTCGGTCAGCGTGCGCAGCCGCTCCGGTGAGACGCATTCGAACCCGAGCTTGAGCTGGAGCGCCGGCAGGATCGAGACCAGGTTGGCGTTGCCGCAGCGCTCCCCCACCCCGTTGATCGTGCCCTGCACCATCCTCGCGCCCGCCTCGACGGCGGCGAGGGAGTTGGCGACGCCGCACTCGGCGTCGTTGTGGGTGTGGATGCCGACCTCGACCCGGTCGCCGAGCTCGGCGACCACCGAGGACGTCGCGGCGGCCACGGCGCTCGGCAGCGTGGCGCCGTTGGTGTCACACAGGGCGACGGTCTCGGCGCCGCCGGTGACCGCGGCCCGCAGGCACTCGAGCGTGTAGCCGGCGTCGTCGCTCCAGGCGTCGAAGAAGTGCTCGGCGTCGTAGACAACGCGCTTGTCGTGAGCCCGGCAGAAGGCGACCGAGTCGATGATCATCGCCAGGTTCTCCTCGCGAGAGACCTTGGTGACCTTCTCCAGGTGAAGCCCCCAGGTCTTGCCGACCAGCGTGCAGACGCCGGCGAAGCTCTGCACGAGGGTGCGAAGCGCGTCGTCCTCCTCGGCGGCGATGCCGCGGCGACGGGTCATGCCGAAGGCGCAGACGGCGGCGTTTTCGAGCTCGACGTCGGCGAGCAGCCGAAACAGCTCCTCCTCCTTCGGATTCGAGCTAGGGAAGCCGGCCTCGACGAAATGCACGCCGAGGCGGTCGAGCGCCTGCACGACGCGCACCTTCTCGGCCGCCGACAGGGACATGCCCTGACCCTGCATGCCGTCGCGGAGCGTTGTGTCGTAGAGATGTACGGAAGTCACTTGATGCCTTTCCTACCGTGTTCGAATGTCGAGCTCGGGTGCGCGGACGACGGCCGCGCGGCCACGGGGCAGCTAGGCCGCCGCGGCACCCTTAATTCGCTCGATCGCCTCGAAACGGTGAAGCATCAGGAGGTGACCCTACTCGGAACCTCGACGAAGTCCAGCCATTCGAGGTACTCCTGCGCGCGACCGTGCAGCGCGTCCTCGTACTTGGCCTGAATCACCTTGGTGGTCTCGCCCGGGGCGCCGACCTCGTGGTCGTCGACCTCGCGAACCGGCACCAGCTCAGCGGCGGTGCCGCAGAGGAAGACCTCGTCGGCCATGTACAGCTCGGAGCGCGCGATGTCGCGCTCGACCACCGGATAGCCGAGGTCGGAGGCGATCTGGATCACCGACTTGCGGGAGATCCCGTCGAGGATCGAGGCCGTGTGGCCCGGGGTCGCGATCTGGCCGTCGCGAACGACGAACACGTTCTCGCCTGATCCCTCACAGACGTTGCCCACCTCATCGAGCAGGATCGCCTCGTCGTAGCCGGCGTTGGCGCTCTCGGTCTTGGCGAGGATCGAATTCAGATAGTGGCCCGAGGCCTTCGCATGCGGGATCAGCCCGGCCGGAGAGATCCGCCGCCAGGAGGACACCTTGGCGCGGATGCCGGCGCGCTTGCTCTCCTCGCCCAGGTAGGCGCCCCAGGGCCAGGCCGCGATGATCACATCGACGGGCGCGGACTGCGCATACAGGCCCATCTCGCCGTACCCGCGGAAGGCGAGCGGCCGGATATAGCAGCTGCGCAACTCGTTGCGGCGGATCAACTCGTGGGTCGCCTGCCGGATGTCCTCGAGCGCGTGCCCAAGCGGCAGGTAGTAAAGCTCCGCGGACATCGCCAGGCGGTCGAGGTGCTCGCGGTGACGGAAGATCGCGGGGCCGCGATCGGTCTCGTAGCAGCGGATGCCCTCGAACACCCCGGTGCCGTAGTGGAGCCCGTGGCTGAGGACGTGCACCTTGGCGTCGTCCCAAGCGACGAACTCGCCGTTCATCCAGATCCACTCGGACTTGTCCATGGCCCAAGTATGCCCTATAAGCTAGGTCCCGAGGTGCTTCAGCACCGCGTCGGTCATCTCCTGCGTTCCGACCTCGATCTGCTCCGGCAGATCGGGCACGGGCGGCAGCCGCGACTCGTCCCAGGCGAGGTCGGGGGTGCGCAGGCCGCGCTCCAGCGCGCGCTCGACCGCGGCCTCCACGGCCTCGGCGTCGGCGGCACGGTCGAGGCCGTAGCGCAGCATCATCGCCACCGAGAGGAAGGTCGCCAGCGGATTGGCGATGCCCTTGCCGGCGATGTCCGGCGCCGAGCCGTGCACGGGCTCGAACAGGCCGGGGCCGTCACCCCCGAGGCTGGCCGAGGGCAGCATCCCCAGCGAGCCGGTGAGCATCGCCGACTCGTCGCTGAGGATGTCGCCGAACATGTTCTCGGTCAGGATCACGTCGAAGGCGCCGGGGTCGGCGACGAGCTGCATCGCGGCGGTGTCGACGAGCATGTGATCGAGTTCGACCCCGGGGCGACCGCCGGCCAGGCGGACCACCGTCTCCCTCCACAGGCGCGAGGTCTCGAGCACGTTTGCCTTGTCCACCGAGGTGACCCGGCCGCCGCGGCGCTCGGCGGCGGCGAAGGCCACCTCGGCGATCCGCTCGATCTCGGCGACCGTGTACTCGCAGGTGTCGTGAGCACGATCGCCGTCGCGCCCGGAGTCGCCGAAGTAGATACCGCCGGTGAGCTCGCGGACGACCAGCAGGTCCGTGCCCTCGATCCGGTCGCGTCGCAGCGGGCTGGCGTCGACGAGCGATGGGCTCGGGCGCACCGGGCGAAGGTTGGCGAACAGCCCCAGGCCCTGGCGAAGCCCGAGCAGCCCCTGCTCGGGGCGCGGTGCCTGCGAGTCGGTGGTGTCCCACTTCGGGCCGCCGACGGCGCCGAGCAGCACCGCGTCGGCCTCCCGGCAGACCCGCAGGACCTCATCGGTGAGCGCCCTGCCGTGCTCGTCGATCGAGGCGCCGCCGACGAGCTGCTCCTCAAACTCGAACTCGCCGACGGCCTCGAGCAGCGTGCGCGCCGCGCCGACGATCTCGGGCCCGATGCCGTCGCCGGGCAGCAGGACGACCTGCGGGGCGCTCACGCGGGCCTGCGGGCGGAGATGTTGAGGCGGACGTAGTCGAGGCGCAGCGGGCGCAGCATCGAGCCCAGGACGGCGTCGATGAACTCGTCCTGGAGCTCGTCGGGAAGGTGTGCCAGGTGCTTGGAGAGCCCGACGGCGCGGACGTAGTCGCGGGGCTCGGGCGGCTCGACGGTGCGCTCCTCCAGCCACAGCTTCTTGACCTCGAACCCGGCGCGGCCCAGGCGGGCCTCGGTATCGCCGACCGAGGCGAAGTTCCAGCTCTGGCCGATGCCGCGGAAGTAGGGCGCGAAGCGCTCGTCGCCCTCGATCGACTCCACCGCCCGCTTCCACTCGGCGACGTTGCCCTCCCCTCCGCACTGGGCCTCGAGCGCGCCGCCGGGCCGTAGCGCCTCGTGCAGGCGTCCGAAGAGCAGCGGGTGGTCGGCGACCCAGTGGAAGGCGGCGTTGGAGAAGATCGCGTCCACCGGCTCCGGCAGCTCCAGCTCGGTCAGGTCGGCGACGATCAGCTCCACCCGGTCGCCGTGCTCGGTGAGGTTCGCACGCGCCTGCTCGATCATCGACGGCGAGGCGTCGACTCCGATCACACGTCCCCGCGGCAGCCGCTCCAGGAGCAGGCTCGTCACCCGGCCGGACCCGCAGCCGGCGTCGAGGACCGTCTCATCGCCGTTCAGGTCGAGCCGGTCGAGGACCTCCAGCCCCCATTCCTCCTGGTTGTCGGCGACCCGATGGTAGGTCGAAGCGTCCCAATCCGCCGGTCCGGTCATAGCGTCGTGGTGGAGGGGCCGGGGACGGTGGCTGCGCCCTCGTAGGCTTCGATGGCGTCCGCCTGCAGCAGGGTGACGGCGATGTCGTCGAGGCCGCCGAGCATCCGGCGCTTGACCTCCTCGTCGATGTCGAAGCGGGTGACGCCGGCGGCGAAGGTGACCGTCTGGTCGCCGACGTCGATTCGAGCCGCGCCGGCGTCGGCGAGCGCTCGGCAGCGCTCGGCGTCCAGGATCACCGGCAGCAGCCCGTTCTTGGTGCA
>JBKJZF010000085.1:0-6671 GCA_046715315.1 Solirubrobacterales bacterium
ACCTAATCCATGGGGCAGTCATGCCCCACGCCCGATTTGCCGAGGGATGGATCGGGGGCTGGGGCTACACTCGCTGGCCTCACCCGATTGTGGATTCGACGGTGGCTGACGAACACAGAGGCGGCAACGACGAGCCGGCCCGAGCCCAGCTCGCCGGCCTCGCCGGCGCGCCCGCCGCGGGCGCGGAGGGGCCGGCGTCCGCGGAGGGCGGCGACGCGATCATCGGCGCCGCCCTCGACGGCCTTCGACGCGCGGCCCACGAGGTCGAGGTGGAGCGCTCGGTGACGACGACCCTTCAGCACAGCCTCCTGCGCGAGCGGCTCCCCGAGATCCCGGGGATGAGCTTCTCGGCCCGCTACCTGCCGGGCAGCGCCGAGGCCGAGATCGGCGGCGACTGGTACGACGTGATCCCCCTGCGCGACGGCCAGGCGGGGCTCGTGATCGGCGACGTCGTCGGCCGCGGGATCGCGGCTGCGGCGAGGATGGCGCACCTGCAGAGCGCGGTGCGGGCCTACGCGCTGGAGGGGCTGCGGCCGTCGGTCGTCCTCGAGCGGACCGACGCCTTCGCCCAGGAGCTCGAGCGCCGCGGGATGGCGACGATGCTCTACGCCGTCCTCGACCCGGAGGCGGGAACGCTGCGCTTCGCCAGCGCCGGACACCCGCCGCCCTTGATCATCGCCCCCGACCAGGAGATCACCTTCGCCGAGGGCCGTTCAGGCAGCCCGCTGGGCACCGTCACCTTTCCGTCCTACGAGGAGAGCGTGATCCCGCTCGAGCCGGGCTCGGCCGTCGTCATGTACACGGATGGGCTGGTCGAACGGCCCGCCGTCTCGCTCGCCGAGGGGCTGATCGCGGGGGGCGAGGCCGCCGCCGGGCTCGACACCGAGCCCGGCGAGCTCTGCCGGATCCTCCCCTCACGCGTGCTAGAGGGGCGCTCCGGCGACGACATCGCGATCCTTGCGATCCGCCTCGAGCCGCTGCCGACCGACCGGGTGCAACTCTCGCTTCCGGCCGAGTCGCGCTCGTTGGCCGTTCTCCGCCGTGTGCTCGGGCGCTGGCTGAAGGCCGCCGGAGCCGGCGAGACCGAGATCTACGAGACCCTCGTGGCGGTCGGCGAGGCCTGCGCCAACGCCATCGCCCACGCCTACCCGGCGGGCGAGGCCGCCTTCGAGGTCGAGGCCTCCCGCTCGGGGCCGCAGCTGGAGATCACGGTCCGCGATTTCGGCAGCTGGCGCCCCGCCCGCGGCGAGGAGCGGCGTCGGGGGCTGACGCTGATGGAGCAGCTGATGGAGCAGGTGACTATCGACAAGGGCGAGACGGGGACCACCGTGGTCCTTCGCCGCGGCCTGCAGAACGGAGGCGCGGCATGAGGGACAGACTCAGCCAGGTCGAGTTCGACGAGCGCGACGACGGCGTGCTGATCGCCCGCGTGTCGGGCGAGGTCGACGTCTCGAACACCGTCGAGCTGGGGCGCGCCCTGGGCAAGAAGCTCCCGAGCTCGGCGCACGGGCTGGTCCTCGACCTCAGCGGCATCGTCTACCTGGACAGCGCCGGGATCGAGCTGCTCTTCAGCCTCGCCCGTCGCCTCGGCGACCGCCGTCAGCGACTGCGCCTGAGCGTTCCGAAGGAGTCGCCGGTGCGCAGGGTGCTGGAGATCTGCGACATCGGCAGCGTCGCGCCGATGGAGGAGTCGGCCGAGCTCGCGGCCCTGCGGATCACCGAGGCCGACGGCTAGGGCCTGGGCGGCCGGGTGGCCGAGGTCCAGGAGGCGCGGAAGCCGCGCAGCGCTTGCTCGATCCCCGTGGCGACGTGGGGCCCACCGTTCTGGATCAGCTCTCCGAGGCGGCCGGCAAGGGCTTGGAGCAGCAGCAGCTCCTGCCGCCCTGTGGGGCGCGAGGAGCGAGTGGCCAGCCCGATCACGCCGATCAGCCGGCCGCCGACGAGCATCGGCGCGACGATCATCGAGCCACCGTCGGAGCTGGGGGCGCGGAGGATCTTCGAGTGCCGCCCCAGCGCCGCCCGCCCGATCGTGCCCTCGCCCAGCGCGATCGTTGGCGGCTGGCTCTCGGCCTGGTTGGAGACGCGCTCGGCGACCCGGTTGAGCGTCAGCCCGTCGTCGTCGGCGAGGAAGATCCAGCCGGCGTCGACGTCCCACAGCGACAGCAGGCCCTCGAGCGCGCCGTCGAGCGGCCCGGCGAGATCGCTGCGGCTGAGGCGGGTGCGCACGTCGGTCGAGCGGCGCCGCTCCGGCTGGGGCTTCGACGCGTTCGACTCGCCCAGGGCCTCGATCTCCCCCCGGCGCAGCGCGATCGCGACCGCGTGTGAGCGAGTGGATGCCCCCAGCTTCGCCATCGCGTTGCGGATGTGCGTGCGCACGGTCTCGGGCGAGAGCACCAGGCGCTCGGCGATCTCGGTCCCGCTGAGCCCGTCGGCGAGCAGCTCGAAGACCTCGCGCTCGCGCTTCGACAGCGGTCCCGTGCGAGCGCGCTTCGCGCCCTCCGGCCGGTCCTGCGCTCCGCTGCCTGCAGTTTGCTCGCTCACTTTCGCCATCCAGATGCAGTGCCCGCCGAAGCTAGCACTAACCGGTCTGAGGTATCGTGACCCCGCCTTACCGGGTAATTCCGGCTCCAGAACTTTGGACCCTTACCCAAATTGGGCAATACTGGATCCGTTACTACGAGCAGGGCGGGGCCCATTCCCGGGGTCCGCGGCGCTAAATCCTTTAAGGGGGCAATGATCATTCGTTTCAACTATCGGCAGCTGTTGGCCATGGCTTGCGTATTGGTCGCAGTCTTTGCAACCTCCGCTCCCGCGGTGGCTGCGGATTGCCCAAAGTCCGTGACGGGCGACCAGTACGGCGACCAGGCCGATCAACTCGATTCGACGTGCATCGATCCGACTTCCGGTTCGGGCGGTTCCGCAGATCCGACTTCCGGTTCGGCCGGCTCTCTGCCCTTCACCGGGCTCGATCTCGGCCTGATGGCCGCTGGCGCCGGCGTGCTGCTGGTCGGTGGGGTCGCACTCCGCCGACGCTCGAGGGCTGACACGGGCGTCTGAGTGACGTTCCGGGGCCGCGAGCTGAGGATTGCCGGACGCGGCCCGACGCGGTCGCGTCCGCTCGGCGCCCTGCGCGCCCAACGGCTGATCGACCTGGTCGGCCTGCGGATGGCCCCTGCCCTGACGGGGGGGCTGATCGTCTACTCCCACTACCGCCAGCTCGGACCTGCGCTGCTCGTGTTCGGGTCGATGCTGGCCGCGGCCCAGATGGTTGAACGTTCGCGCTTCCCCCTGCAGCTGATGCCGGCGGCGCGTGTGGCGTTGGCTCTCGTCGCCCCCGCATTGGGGGCGGTCGCGGCGCTGGCACTGATGACCATGCTCGGTCGCCCGCCGAGGATCGGCGAGCTCGTTCCCGCCGTGATCGGGGCCTGGCTGGTCGTCGCTCTGGGCGGTTGGACCAAGGCCCGGGTCGAGGAGTCGGCTCGCGCGCGGGTCGCCGTGATCGGCTCGCCGCAGTTCGCCAGCGACCTGCGGGAGGAGCTCCGCTTCGCCGGGGTCCGCGCCTACGAGGTGATCGGCTGGCTCGGTCCCGAGGGGCCCTACGAGCGCGACGACGGCGTCGGTTGGCTGGGATCGCTCGAGCAGCTGCGGGGGGCCGTACTCGTCAACCACGTCGACCTGATCGTCTGCGCCGCCGATCGCGAGTCCGGCCCGGGCGTCGCCCGGGGCAACAGCCCCTGGGACCGGACAGCGCAGGCGTGCCTGGATCTCCCGGTGCGGATGATCGGTGCCAACCAGTTCTACGAGGACCTGCTCGGCCACATTCCGATCGGGACGATCGACCAGGCCTGGTACCGCTACGTGCTGCACCCCAACTTCCAGTCGATGGCGCCGCTGTCGAAGCGCCTCAGCGACATCTTCCTCACCACCGCGATCGGGGTGCTCACGCTGCCACTGCTCGCGCTCGGCGCGCTCGCCGTCAAGCTTCAGGACCGCGGCCCCGTGCTCTACCGCCAGCGCCGGCTGGGCGAGCACGGCCGCCAGTTCGAGATCCTCAAGCTGCGGTCGATGCGCCACGACGCCGAGGCCGACGGCCTCGTCCGCTGGTCCGAGGCCGGCGATGATCGCGTCACCCGCGTCGGTCGGGTCCTGCGCCGCACCCACATCGATGAGCTGCCGCAGCTATGGAACGTGCTGCGGGGCGACATGACCCTGATCGGCCCTCGTCCCGAGCGCCCGGAGATGGTCGCCGAGTTGGAGCGCCAGTTCTCGCACTACACGCGACGCCACCTGCTGCGCCCCGGGATCGCCGGCTGGGCTCAGCTGCGATGCGGCTACGCCGGCTCGGACCTGGGCACGGCGTGGAAGCTGTGCCACGACCTCTACTACATCAAGCACCGCTCGGTCCTTGCCGACCTGCTGATCATCTTCGAGACTGCCTTTGTCACCTTCCGCGACGCTCACCGCGCGCTGCACACGCCGCGCGCGCGGTTCATCGCGGAAGAGGGCGCGCGTGGCTGATCTGGCGACGGTCGCTGAACTTCACGCGAGCGGTCAGGGCATCGGCGCAGCGCCGGTGGCGCTGCTGGTCGTCGACGACAACCGCCTGGTGGCCGAGGCCAACCTCTCTGCGTGTCGCCTGCTCGGGCTCGCCCGCGACGAGGTCCAGGGGCGGGAGCTGAGCGAGCTCTTCGCGCCCAGCGGCGCCGAGCGCCTCGAGGGCGTCTGGCGAGCCTTCCATGAGGCCGGAGGCCATGCGGGGCCGTTCGAGCTGGCCAGCCGTGGGGCCCACGATGCGGTCGACATCAGCGTCACCGCGGCGGTGCTCCCTGGCCTGCACCTGATCCTTCTCTCGCCGAGCCGCGGCCCCGCGGGACCCGAGATGGCCGCGGTCACCGATGCGCCGCCGGCGCGGATCCCTACCGCCCGCGAGCGCCAGATCCTGGGGATGCTCGCCTCGGGCGACACCGACGCCCAGATCGCGGGCAAGCTCGAGCTCTCGCCCGCGACCGTGCAGACCCACGTTCGCAACGCCAAGGCCAAGCTCGGCGCGCGCACCCGCGCCCAGGCGGTCGCGATGGCGGTCCGCCGCGGGCTGATCGTCGCCGACTGACTACTTGCCGCTGCCCTCGGCGTCCTCGGCCTCGAGGCGCGAGCGCAACTCGATCACGCGGTCGCTGCGCGGGTTGAGCGCGGCCGCGATGGCGATCTCGCCGGCCGCCAGCTCTACGGCGGGATCGCGCGCTCGGGATCGCCGGATTCGCGCGCGATCGCCCCTTCCGCCATCAGCGGCTCCTCCGACAACGGGTTGAGCGTGGCCGGCCTCGAGAGGCGCAGGTTCGCTCGCCACGGCGCCGCCCGCAGCAGCGCCATCAGGCCCGCGCACAGCAGCACGAGCCCCGGGTAGAGGACGACGCCGAAGTACGCGCCCTGCTTGATCGCCCACCACGTCCAGGTGACGGTCAGCAGCAGCAGCGCGGCGAGGGCGCCGATCCCGGCCGTGTCCAGACCCCGCCGGAGCACGGCTGCGCCCGATCCCTCGGAGGCGGAGGTGCTGCGGGCGCGATCGGGAGGTGCCGGCGAGACTGGTTCCACCCAAGAGTGGAGGTGGAAACCGCGTGTGCAGGGGTTTCTGCGCCGCGGCACCAGTTTGGCGACCGACGCATGTAGGAGCATCCCTGTTCGATGGACATGGAAGCTCCGCAGCCGCCGCGGTCAGGCGCCGATCCGGGGTCGTCCGCCGACCGCCTGCGCGACCGCGTCGCGGGGGCCAGGGCGTCGATCTCGCAGAGCCTGAGCGACGTCGTGGACAGCCTCGAGCGCGAGTACGAGTACGAGCGCCGGCGGTCCTCGGACCGGATCGACGCGATGGTCTCGGAGAGGCTCGCGACCGCCGAGCGCGAGCTGTCGATCCGCTTCGACGTCGGGGTCGAGCGGGCCCGGGCCGATCTCGAGCAGGGCCTCGCCGCCAGGGTCGACGAGCTCGTGGCGGGGGCCACCGAGTCTCTTCGGAGGGCGAACCAGGAGTCCACTCGCCGCCTGCTCGAGGAGCGCGAACAGGTTCTTCGCGCGGAGCTCGAAGAGCGCTCGCACGGTGCCCTCGGGGCGATCGAGGCGGCTCAGGGGAAGGTGACCGATCGGCTCGAGGAGGCGGCCGAGAAGCTCTCGCGCAAGGCCAGGCGTCACGATCGAAAGATGGCGCGGCTGGAGTCGGCGAAGCGGGTCGAGGTCGCCCTGGCGAGGCTCGAAGAGCGCTCCGAGTCGATTCAGATCGAGGCCGTGGCGACGGCCGCGGCGCATCGCGACGGCCTCGAGGCCGCGGCGCGATCGACGCTGGCCGAGATCGAGGCCCGCACGGGAGCGCTCGACACCGAGTGGACCGACCGGGTCGACGCGGCCACGTCGATCCTCGCCCAGCGCACCACCGACGCCGAGACGCGGGTGGGTCAGGCCGCGAGCGCCATGGGCGCCGGAGAGCAGCGGATCGAGGCGGCGCTGTCGAGGCTGGGGGAGGGAGTCGAGCGGGTTGACCGCGCGCTTGCCGAGGTCACCGCCTCGGAGCGTCAGATCGTCGAGGCCCAGACCCGGGTGGCGGAGGTCGAGACCCGCTTTGCCGAGAGCGCCCGGCTGGCCGCGGAGGGCTCCGAGTGGGAGGTGCGCATCCACCGGGCGAC
>JBKJZF010000086.1:0-6809 GCA_046715315.1 Solirubrobacterales bacterium
CGTCCGGACCGGGCGAAGGATCCCAGGGGTCGTGGGCCCCCTGGCCGGCGTCCACTATCCCATCACCGTCGTGCGGATGGCGGTAGGCGATGCCTACGGCGCCGAGCAGTGGCGCGAGCAGGTCGACGGCGACGAGCTCGCCCATCGCACCGAGACCATCCGCCGCTCCCACTGCCGGGCGGTCGCCGAGTTCGCCTTCCGCGAGGCCGAGCGCCACCGTGACTGCGAGTACGAGCCGACGTTGATCGACGCCACGCTCGCGGGGCTGGTCACCGGGGTCGCCACCGAGTCGCTGGTGATCCCCTGCCTCAACCGCGACGGCGATCTGCTCTCCGACTTGGTGCTGCCGCTGTTCGGCTCGATCGCCGGCGCCGAGTCGGTGCTGCTCAGCCTCGCCTCAGAGCTGCGCACGACCGTGGCCATGGCCGAGGCGCCCCACGGGACCGCCCCGGCGCTGCAGGGCAAGGACATCGCCAACCCGATGGCGATGATCCTGGCGGTGGCCGCGCTGCTGCACTACGCCTCCGCCGCCCAACCCTCGCAGGCCATCTACGAGGCGGTGCTGGAGACCACCGCCGCCGGCACGCGCACGCCCGACCTCTCCGGCCACGCCACCACCACCGAGTTCACCGACACGGTGATCGAGCTGGTCGGGCCCAAGCTCGACGTTTGGGCGTCGATGTAGCGACTACCGACCGTGGAAAAGGGATAAGTTTTGCAGCGGGTATGGAGGCAGGCACGCTCGCCGCCGGAGAGCAGCCCCCGTTCGGGGAGCGCGTGCGCGAGTTCACGCGTCAGCGGCCGGCGTTGACCGCCCTGGCGGTGCTGGGCGTGATCGTCCTCGTGCTGATCGCCTCCAAGGGCCTCCATGACATCGCCCAGCGGGCGTTGTTCGGGCTCTCGACCGGCTCGATCTACGCGCTCGGAGCGGTCGGCCTGACACTCGTCTACGGGATCCTCAAGCTGACCAACTTCGCCCACGGTGACTTCCTCACCTTCGGCGCCTATATGGCCTTCGTGGTCAACGTCACGTGGGGGCTGCCATTGGTGTTGGGGATCGTCGTCGCGATGGCGATGACGGCGCTGCTGAGCATCGTGCTCGAGAAGGGGATGTGGGGGCCAATGCGGGCGCGCGGCGCCGGCATGCTGCAGCTGATCCTGATGTCGATCGGCCTCGCGCTGGTGCTCCGCTACAGCATCCAGTACATCTGGGGGACCGAGCTGCGCAGCCTCGAGGTCAACAACACCGACACCATCGAGTTCCTTGGGCTCTCGATCGGCGTCACACAGGCGCTGGTGATCGTGATCGGGTTCGTGACGCTGACCGCGACAGGTCTGATGCTTCGCTACGCGCTGCTCGGCAAGCAGATGCGGGCGCTCTCGGACAACCTTGACCTGGCGGAGACGACGGGCATCAACACCTCGCGGGTGATCCTCTACACCTGGCTGTTCGCGGGAGCCTTCGCTGGACTCGCCGGGGTGCTGTACGGGGCCACCACCCAGCTCCAGCCGGAGATGGGCTTCGAGCTGCTGTTGCCGATCTTCGCAGCGGTCGTGGTCGGCGGGATCGGCGACGCCTTCGGCGCGCTCGTCGGCGGGATCCTGATCGGCGTCGTGATCGAGTGGTCGACGCTGTTCGTCGATCCTGGGCTGAAGCTGGCGGTGGGCTTCCTCGTCTTGATCCTGGTCTTGATCATCCGCCCCCAGGGCATCTTCGGAAAGGCCAGAGCCATATGAGCGAGCTGCTCCCACTCGCCGTCAGCTTCGACGCCTTCACCAGCCTCGGGTTCTGGACCAGCGTCGGCATCTTCGCCGGCACCTTCACGATCTTCACCCTGGGGCTTCAGCTCAACGTCGGCTTCACCGGCATCTTCAACTTCGGCCAGGCCGCCTTCATGGCGATCGGCGCCTACGCGATGGCGATCCTGGTCACCGACACGGGGCTCAGCTTCTGGGTGGCGCTGCCGCTGGCGATGCTGCTGGCGATGGCGTTCGGCCTGATCGTCGGCCTGCCGTCCGTGCGCCTGCGGGCGGACTATCTCGCGATCACGACGATCGCCGCCTCGGAGGCCGTGCGCCTGGTCGCGCTCAACGCCCGCGATCTCACCAACGGCGCCCAGGGCATCTTCGGCTTCGACGACTCCTGGGACTCGGTCTCCGACGCCATCGAAGACGCGCTCGTTTCGCTCGGCTGGAGCGATCCCGAGACCCTGTTCCCGCTGTTCCTGGTCGTCTGGACCGTCGCGATCGTGCTGATGTTCGTGCTCACCAGGGTCCAGCGAACTCCCTGGGGGCGCGTGCTGCGAGCGGTGCGCGAGGACGAGGACGCCGCCCGCGCCCTCGGCAAGAACGCCTTCTCGTACAAGCTGCAATCGCTGGTGATCGCGGCCGCGCTCGGCGCGATCGCCGGGTTCTTCTTGGCGGTCAACCTCAGCTTCGTCGTCCCCGACGAGTTCAGCCCGACCTTCACCTTCCTCGGATACGCGGCGCTGGTCCTCGGCGGCCTCGCCAGCTACTGGGGCGTCGCCGTGGGCGCGATCATCCTGCAGACGGTGCTCGAGGGTCTGCGCTTCCTCGAGCTGCCGATCTCGGAGGTCAAGGTGGCGTCGCTCCGCTTCATCATCCTCGGCCTGATCCTGATCCTGCTGATGGCCTTCCGCCCGCAGGGAATGTTCGGCAAGCGGGAAGAGATGGTGATCGGTGACTGAGGCCGCCGGCGCCACCCGTGCGCCCGCCGAAGACGGCGCCAACGGCAAGGCGATCTTCGAGGCCGACGGCGTGGTCAAGCGCTTCGGAGGGATCCGCGCCGTCGACGGCGCGACGATGAGCGTCGGAGAGGGGTCGATCACGGCGCTGATCGGTCCCAACGGCGCCGGCAAGACGACATTCTTCAACGTGATCACCGGCTTCTACAAGCCAGACGGAGGCACCGCCACCTTCGCCGGCGATCCGGTCCTCGGCCGGCCCCCCTACGCGCTCGCCCGCCTCGGCATGGTCCGGACCTTCCAGATCACCAAGGCGCTGGCGGGAATGCCCGTGATCGACAACATGATGCTCGCCGCGCCCGACCAGCCCGGCGAGCACCTGCGCAACGTCGTCTTCAGGCCGGGGCCCTCCCGCCGGCGCGAGCGCGAGGTGCACGAGCAGGCGATCGAGCTGCTCGAGGTCTTCAACCTGGCCAAGCTCGCCGACCAGTACGCGGGGACCCTCTCGGGCGGCCAGCGCAAGCTGCTGGAGCTGGCGAGGGCGCTGATGGCCCGCCCCCGCTTCCTGCTGCTCGACGAGCCGATGGCGGGGATCAACCCGACGCTCGGGCGCCGGCTGCTCGACCACATGCAGCGATTGCGCTCGGAGGAGGGGGTCACCTTCCTCTTCGTCGAGCACGACATGGAGATCGTGATGGGCCACTCCGACCGCGTGATCGTGATGGCGCAGGGCCGGGTGATCGCCGATGGGCTGCCCGACGAGGTGCGAAGGGACCAGGGCGTGATCGACGCCTATCTCGGGGGGGCGGCGTGACGGAGGCTCCCGCAAACGGCGCCGCCCCGAACGGCAAGGTGATGCTCGAGACGGACGGGCTGGTGGCCGGCTACGTCGCCGAGGTCGACATCCTCAACGGGGTCTCGATCAAGGTCCGCGAGGGGGAGATCGTGACCATCGTCGGCCCCAACGGCGCCGGCAAGTCAACGCTGATCAAGACGATCTACGGGCTCCTGCGCCCGCGCAGCGGGTCGATCGCCTTCCAGGGAGACGACATCAGCGATCGCAAGCCGCACGACTGCACCCGCCTCGGGATGGGCTACGTGCCGCAGCTCGACAACGTCTTCCAGACGCTGACCGTGGACGAGAACCTGGAGATGGGCGCGCTCGACCGCTCGCTCGCCCGCGAGCAGATGGCTCGCATGTACGAGCTCTTCCCGCGCCTTGGAGAGAGGCGCAAGCAGGACGCAGGGACGATGAGTGGCGGCGAGCGCCAGTTGGTCGCGATGGCGCGGGCGCTGATGCCGGACCCCGCAATGATCCTGCTCGACGAGCCCTCGGCCGGGCTCGCCCCGGCGTTCGTCGAGGCCATCTTCGAGAAGATCGAGGACATCAACAAGTCCGGGGTCACCGTGGTCATGGTCGAGCAGAACGCCCGGCGGGCGCTGGGGATGTCCGACCGCGGCTACGTCCTCGACCTCGGCAAGGACCGCTTCGAGGGCCCCGGCAAGGAGCTGCTCGACGACCCCAAGGTTGCCGAGCTGTACCTCGGCGGCACGGCGCGCCTCGACCAGCCCTCCGAGTAACGACACGAAAACGGCCGGAGCCCGAAGGCCCCGGCCGTTTCGCTAACTCAGACGACGCCGTGGGCGCCGCGTTACGTCGGGCGACTACTCGCCGGGAGCAGCCACCTCGATCTCGTCGGTGGTTTCCGGCACGCCATCCTTGAACTCATAGATGTCGTAGACGCCGGACGTCGCATCGCCGTTCTCGTCCATGTCGATCGGGCCGGACGCACCCTGGTAGTCGATGTCGTCACCGTTCTGGAGCGCCTCGATCGCCTCGGGGAGCTGATCCCAGGTGTACGCATCACCTTCCGGAGCGCTGACGTCCTGGACCACCTCGGCCATGTCGGCACCCTCTGTGGAACCGGCGGCAACCGCAGCCAGGTAACAGAGGATTACGGCATCGAAGTTCTGAGCGTCGAACGTAAATCGATCGACGTCAGGCTCGATCTCGCTCTTGTTCCACAGGTCGTCGAATGCCTGCGCCGATTCGTCGTCGTCCGGCACACCCGGCGCGGTGCCGCGCAGGCCGTTGACGGCGTCCTCGCCGGCGCCCTCCGCGAGATCGCCGGAGATCAGGCCGTCGGTGACGAACGTGGTGGTGGGATCGAACCCGGCCCGCACCAGAGCGGGACCGACCTTGTTGTAGGTCTCCGGGAAGTCGACGATGACCAGCCCGTCCGGGTTGCCCGACACCAGGTCGGTCGCTTCGGAGTCGTAGTTCGGCAGCTTGACGTCATAGATGACCTCTTCGCCGATCGTGCCTCCTGAGTCCTCCCAAGCGGCGCTGAACGTCTCCGCCAGTCCGGTTCCGTAGGCGTCGTTACGGGCTCCGACATTCACTGTGGCCGGGCCCTTGAGTGCCTCTCCCACGAGGTACTTGGACAGCGTCGGACCCTGGAACGAGTCCGGCGGCGAGGTCCTGTTGACCAGGCCGTTGTCGTCCAGGCCGGTGATCTCGTCGCTCGTCGATGCCGGTGAGATCAGCAGGACTTCCTCCGGGATCGTCACCGACTCGGCGGTCGGGATCGTGTCCGCAGAAGCCCAGGCGCCGGCGATGCACGATGCGCCGTCGGAGTCGACCATCTTGCGGGCTGCCTGGACGGCTGCCTGCTGGTCGGCTCCACCAGCATTGTCCTCGGTCACCAGCTCGACCGTGTGGTCGACGCCGGCATCCTCGATGGCGGGGTTGATCACCTCGTCGATGGCGATCTGGGCCGCCTTGTCTCCGGGCGGCCCGAAGTCGGCGAGGTCGCCGCTCAGCGGGACCGAATCGCCGATCACAAGATCAAGCGTCTGCTCTCCTCCTCCACCCCCACTGTCACTCTCATCGTCGCCACAAGCTGCGAGACCGAACGACAAGCCGGCCACGGCCAGAGCGAGCGCGGAAATCCTGACCTTGCGGGTCAGCCTTTCCATACATCCTCCTCTACTCGATTTGCAGGCCGTACCGGCCTCCCATATCCAGCATGTCTATCAAGGACGCGGGTATTAGGCAAGGTGGGTTTAGACGGCTTCGCCGGGCGCCGGCTTCGCACCTCCGACGGCGACTCGGCGCCACTCGGTTATCTCGCCGTCGGAGATCACGAACGCGGTCTCGGCGGTGCCCCCGGAGCCCTGGCCGCAGGTGCCCGGTCCCGGACGCTCGGAGAGCTCGAAGGTGGCGGTGGTGAAGTCGCCCTCGGTCTCGGCCTCGACCAACGTCGCGCCGCAGGGAAGCGAGAGGTTGAACAGCCGCGCGTCGTCGCGGTTGCGGATCCGCAGCAGGGCGCCGTTCTCGGCGACGCTCGGGAGCGCGAAGTAGGAGGCGGCGGCGTCGATGTCGCCCTCGCGCAGGGCGTCGGACCAGGCCTCGATCACCTCGACGTCGGCGGGATCGGCGTCGCCGGTCACTTCCGCCGGTGCGTCGTCGGCGGGCGGCTGATCGGCATCGCCGTCGTCGGCGCCACAGCCGGCAAGGGCGAGCAAGCACAGCAGGGCGAGGGCCGAGATCGAAGCGCGGATGCTCACCCGCTCAGTATCGCGATTCGCGTCCCCGGCGCTGACCCGAGGAGTTTGCCTCCCTTGACTCCTATGCGAACATGTGTTCGTATTGTGATCGGATGTGTCCTCATCCCCCGTTTCGCCCTGGTGGCGGCGCTCGGCGAGCGAGCGGAGATGCTGGGGCGACCCGTGGCGCTGGCGCCCGAGCCGGGTGGGCCGCAGGTGGTGGGACAGGTCTCGGGGGCGGCCGAGGCGTTCAGCATCCACGACGGGATGCGCCTGGGCGAGGCGCTCTCACGCTGCCCCGGCCTGGGCCTGGTGCCGCCGGACGGCGAGCGCGCCGCCGAGGCCTGGGAGCGGTCGCTGGGCCTGCTCGAGGGGATCGGGGCGGCGGTCGAGTCGCCCCGGCCCGGCGAGGCCTTCTTCGAGGTCGAGGGGCTGCGGCCGCTGTGGGGAAATGTCGAGGGCGTCCTCGGGCGGGCTCGCCGGCGGCTCGACCGGCCGGCCCGGCTGGGCGCCGGCGACACCAGGCTCTGCGCCTACGCGGCGGCGCTTCAGGGG
>JBKJZF010000087.1:0-4429 GCA_046715315.1 Solirubrobacterales bacterium
ACCGAGATCTGCATGCAGGGCGGGATCCATCCCGACTACACGCTCGAGCACTACGGCCGCTGGCTGCGGCTCGCCAAGGAGGTGGCCCCCGACATCCACCTCCACGCCTACTCTCCCATGGAGGTCCACTACATGTGCGAGCGCTCCGGGCGCTCGCCGGAGGGCGTCTTCTCCTACCTGCGCGAGTGCGGACTGGGCTCGACCCCCGGGACCGCCGCGGAGGTCCTCGACGACGGTGTACGGGCGCGAATCTCCCCGAACAAGCTGCCGGTCGCACGCTGGGTGGAGATCGTCGAGGCCTGCCACCGCGCCGGGCTGCGCTCGACCTCGACGGTGATGTTCGGCCACATCGAGGAGCCGCGCGAGCTGGCGCGGCACATGCGCGTCGTCCGCGAGCTGCAGGAGCGCTCCGGCGGGATCACCGAGTTCGTCCCGCTCAGCTTCATCCCTTTCCAGACGCTGCTGGGGCGGACCCACGGGATCGAGGAGATCTCGGCAGACGAGAACCTCAAGCACACCGCGGCCTTCCGCCTGGGCCTGGGCAAGACGATCACCAACCTCCAGGCGAGCTGGGTGAAGATGGGCCTCGACGCTGCGACCGAGAGCCTGCGCTGGGGCGTCAACGACCTCGGCGGCACGCTGATGGAGGAGAACATCTCGCGCATGGCCGGCTCCCAGCACGGGGTCCGCCTCGACCCCGAGCAGCTGATCGGCGCCGCGCGCCGGGCGGGCCGCGTACCCGCCCAGCGGACGACGCTCTACGAGCTGGTCGAGACCTACTGAGGCGCTGGCGCCGTCTGGCGCATCAGCGCCACGCTCGCCGTCAGGATCGCGAGTGCGAACGTGAGCACCGGGATCACGAGCGCGAGCACGCCGTCAGCGGCGAATGCGCCGTGATCGGTGACCGCGACGCCGTAGGTGAGCGGCTGCGTGATTGCCGCCAGCGCCGAGAACCCCGCGACGGGCGCAGGCAGGGCGCCGTGACGATAGCCGGCGATTGCCGTGGCCGCGAACAGCGCCGTGAACCCGGCTGCCCCCGGCGCTCCCGCGACCACGCCGAAGTCGTTCAGCGCCCTGGTCAGCGTCGGATCGAGCTCGTCCGGGCGGAAGGCCGCCGTAGCCGCGGCGGTCAGTGCGATCAGCAGGGTGACCACGGCGACGATCCCACCACCGTGCGCTACCGACGCCAGTCGTCCCGAGCCTCCCTCGGCCGACGCGATCGCCGCCCGCAGGCTGCCCAGGAACCAGATGAAGAAGAACAGGCCCACGCCGACGATCGTCAGCGCCGCCTGGATCCGGCTCTGGTTGTCGCTGAAGAAGCTCGCCCAGTCCTCCGCCGAGGCGTCGGTGTTGGGGATGTCCGAGCTGAAGATGAAGAAGCCGACCAGGATCAGCACCACCGCCACGATCCCCGTGGCCGCCCCGTAACGCTCGTGGCGATCGTTCGTCATTGAGAGCCCCTCTCGTTGGGATGCAGGAACGCGCTGGCGCAATGTTCGCCGGGCCGTCGGACGTGATCGCGGGGCGCGACAATGACGGCGATGCGGGCGATGGTGCTTGAACAGCAGGGCCGCTCCCTTGTGGCTGCCGACATGCCCGAACCCACGCCCGGCGAGGGCGAGGTGCTGGTCCGCGTGCGCGCCTGCGGCGTCTGCCGCACCGACCTCCACATCGTCGAGGGCGAGCTGGCCGATCCCAAGCTTCCCCTCGTCCTCGGCCACCAGGTCGTCGGCGAGGTGGTCGCCTCGGGCCCGGGGGAGGCGAGGTTCGAGCCGGGCCAGCGCGTGGGCATACCGTGGCTGGGGTGGACCTGCGGCGAGTGCCGCTACTGCACCTCCGAGCGGGAGAACCTGTGTCCGCGGGCGCGCTTCACCGGCTACCACCTCGACGGTGGATACGCGGAGCTGGCGGTCGCCGACCAGCGCTACTGCCTGCCGTTGCCCGAATCGCCGCCGGCCTCGGCGCTTGCGCCGCTGCTGTGCGCGGGGCTGATCGGCTTCCGCGCCCTGCGGATGTGCGGCGAGGCGGAGTCGGTCGGGCTCTACGGCTTCGGCGCCTCGGCCCACATCGTCTGCCAGGTCGCCGTCCACGAGGGTCGGCGGGTGTTCGCGCTGACCCGGCCGGGCGACTCCGACGGGCAGGGCTTCGCGCGGCAGCTCGGGGCGGAGTGGGCGGGCGACTCCGAGCAGGGGCCACCGGAGCCGCTCGACGCGGCGATCGTCTTCGCCCCCGTGGGCGCGCTGGTGCCGCGGGCGCTGCGGGCCCTCGGCCCCGGCGGGGTGGTCGTCTGCGCCGGCATCCACATGAGCGACATCCCATCGTTTCCCTACGCCGACCTCTGGGGGGAGCGAACGCTGCGCTCGGTCGCGAACCTCACTCGGCGCGATGGCGAGGAGTTCCTCTCGCTGGCGCCACGGATCCCGGTCGAGACGAGCGTTCGCACCTATCCGCTCGCCCGCGTCAACGACGCGCTCTCGGATCTGCGCGCGGGTAGCCTGCACGGATCCGCCGTCCTGGAGATCTAGCGAGAGGGGACCAATGGCCGACGTCACGGTGAAGCGCGTGGAGGAGTTCGAGACGTACTACCTCGGGTCGATGAAAAAGGTGCGCTCGGGCCTCGGAGTGAGCTCGTTCGGGATGCAGGTCCTGGACCTGCCGGCCAACGAGAGCCGCTACCCCGATCACGACCACGCCGACAGCGGTCAGGAGGAGGTCTACGTCGTCCTCGACGGCGCCGCGACCCTGCAGGTGGCGGGCGACGAGCACCGCCTCGAGCCCGGCGTGTTCGCCCGCGTCGGCCCCGGCGAGACGCGGAAGATCGTCACCGGGGACGAGCCGGCGCGGATCCTGGCGCTGGGCGGCACGCCGGGGAAGGCGTTCGAGGCGGTAGCAATGACCGACGAGGGCGAGCCCGACCCGCTGGCGGGCTGATCAGCGGAAGAGGTCCTCTGCGGCGGCCCGCCGGAGCTCGGCGGCGCCGGGCCCGTCCTCGGCGGTGACGTGCTGGCCGAGGCCGCGGATCAGGGACACCGGCGTCCCGGAGTCCTTCGCGCGGATGAGGTCGGCCGCGGCCGCGATCTCGTCGGCGACCGCGACCAGGGTCGCCTCGAGCGCGCGTCCCTGACCGTCGCGCCTCCCGCGCCAGTCGTCGAGCGGCCTCAGCCCGGCGCAGCCGATCGCGACGTCCGCCTGGCCCAATCGCCAGGCCCGTCCGAAGCTGTCGGCGATGACCACGCCCGGCGCGGCCCCGCCGGACGCACCGATCTCGCCGCGGATCCGGCGCGCGGAGGCGTCGGAGTCGCCGGGCAGCAGGACGACGACGTCATCCCCGGGCACGTTCGAAATGTCGATGCCGGCGTTGGCGCAGATCCATCCCTCGCGGGTCTCGACGATCAGCACGCCGCGCTCGGCCCGCACGACAGAGCGACTCTCGTCGAGGACGAGCTGCACCAGGCGCGGGTCCTTCCCGGTCTTGGCGGCGAGCGAGACGGCCACCTGTGCCGGCTCGACGTCGCCGAGCGCGCGCGTGCGGCCCTCGGCCTTGGAGACCACCTTCTGCGAGATCGCGACGACGTCCCCTGCGCCCAGGTCGAGCCCGGATGCCGATGCCGCCGCGGCGATCAGCGCGCCCAGCGCGGTGCCCGCCTCGACCTCGGGCAGGCCCTCGATGGGGACGATCTCGACGCTCATTCCGGCCGGGTGGCGGCGCCGAGGTCGAGGGCCGCAAGCGCGGCGGCCGTCTTCGGCGCGCGCTCGGGATCCTGCTCGAGGGTGGCGGCGAGGTCGCGCAGGTCGTCGGGGGTGTCGAGGTCGAGCGCAAGCGAGTCCAGCTCCTCGACCTCGACGTCGAGCCCGCGGGCTCGCGCTCGCTCGAC
The DNA here is from genome assembly GCA_046715315.1 of Solirubrobacterales bacterium. Classification (GTDB taxonomy): domain Bacteria; phylum Actinomycetota; class Thermoleophilia; order Solirubrobacterales; family 70-9; genus JBDTSW01. Next base: position 3,876 of record JBKJZF010000087.1, read on the forward strand.
GTGGCGCTCGCGGCTTCCGGCGCCGAACCCCGGAGCGATCGCGTCGGCGGGGCAGAGCAGCAGGGCGTTGGTGCCGCTGCCATGGCGGTCGGGCACGACGGCAACCCGGTCGGGACGGATGCGGGCGAGCGCCCCACCGAGCTCAGCCGGGTCCAACAGCGGGCAGTCGCCGGGCAGCAGGGCTACGGCCCCGGCGCCGAGGGCCTTCGCGCGGATGATCCCCAGCGTGGCCGCCTCGCGATGCCCGGCGTCGGTGGGGTCGCGCATCACCTCGACCGGGGTCTTCACCCGGCGCGCGTGGTCCATCGCGATCCGCTCCGCCCGGCCCTCGCCGGTGATCACGATCACGCGCTCGATCTCGGCGGCCTCGGTGATCGCCGCCAGCACGTCGGCGAGCATCGCCCTGAGAACCGCGGCCCGCGCCGGGCGGTCGAGCACGTCGAGCAGCCGCTGCTTGGCGGCGCCGAACCGCTTCACCGGCACGATCGCCGTGGCCTTCACCGGCGGCCTGCGCTCATCGCAGCGAGGAGGCGAAATCGAGGACCCGCTCGGCG
>JBKJZF010000088.1:0-9922 GCA_046715315.1 Solirubrobacterales bacterium
CGCTCGAGGTCTCCTACGACTTCTCCGACCTCGATCCCGCCGAGGCCCGCCGCAAGATCCAGGCCGGCTCGCGAGGCATCTGGCGCTACGCCGATTTCCTCCCCTTCTCGGAGCGTCCCCGCGATCCACTCGAGCCCGGGCTGACCCCCCTGATCCGCGCGAACCGCCTCGCCGAGCGCCTCGGCCTCGGGGAGCTGTGGATCAAGAACGACGCCGCCAACCCCACCCACTCGTTCAAGGATCGCGTCGTCGGCGTCGCCGTGGCGAAGGCGCGCGAGCTCGGCTTCACGACGCTCGCATGTGCCTCGACCGGCAACCTCGCCAACGCGGTCGCGGCACACGCCGCCGCCGCCGGGCTCGACTCCTATGTGTTCGTGCCCGCCGACCTCGAGGAGCAGAAGCTGCTCGCCACCAGCGTCTACGGCACCGAGCTGATCGGCGTCAAGGGCAACTACGACGACGTCAGCCGCCTCTGCACGGAGCTGTGCGAGGCCCGCCCGTGGGCATTCGTCAACGTCAACCTGCGCCCGTACTACTCGGAGGGGTCGAAGACGGTCGCCTACGAGGTCGTCGAGCAGCTCTCCTGGCAGCTTCCGGAGCGAATCGTCTGCCCGATCGCCTCGGGCTCGCTGTTCACCCGGATCGGGCGCGGTTTCCAGGAGTGGATCGACCTCGGGCTGGTCGAGGGCGATCTGCCGGCCTTCAGCGGCGCCCAGGCCGAGGGCTGCGGGCCGGTGGCCCAGGCCTACGCGGAAGGGTGGGAGATCTGCAAGCCGACGCGCCCGGACACGATCGCCAAGAGCCTCGCGATCGGCGACCCCGCCGACGGCCCCTACGCGCTGGAGCTGGCGCGGCGGACCGGGGGCTCGGTGACCGCGGTCTCAGATGACGAGATCCGCGACGGGATCCGCCTGCTCGCCGAGACCACCGGCATCTTCACCGAGACCGCCGGCGGCGTCACCGTCGCCGCCCTGCGCCGGCTGGCCGAGGCGGGCGAGATCGACCCCTCGGAGCGGGTCGTCGTGGCGATCACCGGCGAGGGCCTGAAGACGCTCGACGCCACCCGCGACTGCTTCCGCATGACGGAGATCGAGCCGACGCTCGCGGACTTCGAGGCTAGCGCCGCCTCGGCGCAGCCCGCGGCCGCCTGAGCGCTAGATTTCCCGGCGATGGCGATCACGGTCAAGATCCCGGCGCAGCTTCGCGGCGTCACCGAGGGCGAGGGCGAGGTCGAGGTCAACGGGGAGACCGTCGGCGAGGCGCTCGACGCCGTCTTCGACCAGCACTCAGAGCTGCGGGCGAGGATCACCGAGGATGGCACCCTCCGGCGGTTCGTCAACGTCTACGTCTCGGGTGAGGACATCCGCTTCCAGGACGGGCTCAAGACCTCACTGTCGGACGGCGACGAGGTGTCCATCCTGCCGGCGGTCGCCGGGGGCTGAGCCCCCGGGTGGCCGGGCCGGAGCCCGTCGCGATCCTCTGCGGCGGCCGTGGGACGCGGCTGCAGGAGCACACGAACGCGATCCCCAAGGCGCTGGTCGAGATCGGCGGCCGGCCGATCCTCTGGCACGTGATCCGCATCTACGCCGCGCAGGGGCAGCGGCGCTTCCTCCTGCTCACCGGCTACCTCGGCGAGATGATCGAGCGCTTCGTCGCCGCGACCGAGTGGCCGGAGCCGATCGAGGTCGAGTGCATGCGCACCGGCGAGGACACCCCAACCGGGGGGCGTCTGGCGCTCGCCGCCGACGTGCTCTCCGACGGCGCCTTCCACCTCACCTACGCTGATGGCGTCGCCGACATCGGCCTGGCGGCGCTGGCCGCATCGCACCGGCGCCAGGGCGCGCTGGCGACGCTGACCGTGGTCCGCCCCCACAGCCAGTGGGGAGTGGCCGTCGTCGACGGCGACGACCGGGTCAGCGGGTTCGAGGAGAAGCCCCGCCTCGACCACTGGGTCAACGGCGGCTTCATGCTGCTCGAGCCGGCGTTCCTCGAACGGCTGGATCCCTCCAGCGTGCTGGAGCAGGAGCCGCTGCAAAGCGCCGCCGCCGATGGCCGCCTGCACGCGCACCGCCACACGGGCTTTTGGGATTGCATGGACACCTACAAGGACGCGGTCATCCTCAACGACCTCTGGGATGCGGGAACCGCGCCCTGGGCGATCTGGGAGCGCGAACCCGTCGGCGGGGGTCCGTGAGCGCCGGCACGGCGCTGGTCACCGGAGCGCGTGGCTTCGTCGGCGCCTGGCTGGTGAAGGCGCTACTGGAGCAGGGGACGCGCGTGGTCGCGCTGGACTCGGGGCGCTCCGAGCGCCCCTCGACCTTGGAGCTGCTCGGGCTCGAGGGGGAGGTCGAAGACGTCCGCGGCGATCTCAACGACGCCGAGGTGCTGGCACGAGCCTTCTCCGAGCACGCGATCGACTCGGTCTTCCACCTCGCCGCCGAGACGATCGTCGCCACCGTCCACGCCTCCCCGACGCGCGGGTTCGAGACCAACGTCCGCGGCACCTGGACCCTGCTCGACGTCTGCAGGCGGGCGGAGACCGAGCGGGTGGTGGTCGCCTCCTCGGACAAGGCCTACGGTGCGCACTCCGAGCTTCCCTACCGCGAGGACTTCGCGCTGCAGCCGACGGCTCCGTACGAGGCCTCGAAGGCGGCGGCCGACCTGATCGCGCGCAGCTACTGGCATTCCTACGGGGTGCCGGTGGCCGTGACCCGCTTCGCCAACATCTACGGCGGCGGCGACCTCAACTTCTCGCGCCTGGTTCCCGAGGCCGTTTGCGCCGCGCTTGACGGGCGCCCGCCGGTCCTGCGCTCCGACGGCTCGCCGCAGCGCGACTTCCTCCACGTCTCGGACGCCGCGGCCGCCTACCTGGTGATTGCCGGCGCGCTCGACCGCGACGACGTCCGTGGCGAGGCGTTCAACGCCGGCGGCGGAAAGCCGCATTCGGTCGGCGATGTCGTCGCGCGGATCGCCGAGCTGGCGGGCACCAGCGTCGAGTCCGAGATCCGCGGCGATCAGAACCCGGCGGGCGAGATCGACCGCCAGTGGGTCGATCCGTCGAAACTGCGCGAGCGCTGCGGCTGGGCCCCGCGGATCGACCTCGACGACGGGCTGCGCCGGACGATCGAGTGGTACCGCGCCCATCCGCAGGCGAGGCCGTCCCGGGCCTGACCACCGGGGTCCCGGTGTCCAGCCGAGCCGCGCGGATTCAAGCCGGCGCCGCGGGGTTCCGACACAACTGCCATGCAGGACATGTACACGCTTCTCGTGGTCGCCGCCGTGCTCCTGGCCTTCACCTTCGTGGTGATGGGGGGCTTGCAGGCCGTCAAGAACTGGGTGACGATCGGGCGCTCGCGGCGGGCGATCGACCGGGACGCCCGGGAACTCGACTGATAGCCCCCAGGTAGTTCAACGCGCCCGGCAGGATTCGAACCTGCGGCCTCCGCCTCCGGAGGGCGGCGCTCTATCCAGCTGAGCTACGGGCGCCCGCGGGGCAGTCTAGATGGCCTGAGGCTGGCGCCGGCCAGACCAGTGCCGCGGCTACCGTAGGCCGATGGACCTCGATCTCGTCTTCCTGGGGACCGGCGGATCCGTGCCCACGGCGCGGCGCGCGACCGCCTGCGTGCTGGCCCGACTGGGCGGTGACCGGCTGCTGTTCGACTGCGGCGAGGGCTCCCAGCGCCAGATGCAGCGCTCGACCGGCCTCGTGCAGATGGACGAGATCTACCTGACGCATTTCCACGCCGACCACTACCTCGGCATCCCCGGCCTGCTCAAGACTTACGACCTGACGGCGCGCGAGCGTCCGCTGCGGGTGATCGGCCCGCCCGGGCTCCAGGACCTGTTCAAGTCGCTGGCGAGGATCTTCGGGCGGATCTCCTATGAGCTCGAGCTGGTCGAGCTGGGAGAGGGGGAGGCGATCCGCCACGACGGCTACGAGGTGCGCTCGTTCGCTGTGTCGCACCGGGTCCGCGCCTACGGCTACGCGATCGTCGAGGACGAGCGGCCGGGCCACCTCGACGCCGAGCGCGCGGCCGAGCTGGGCGTCGCCGACGGGCCCGACCTGGGAAGGCTCCAGCGGGGGGAGGAGGTGACCGGGGCGGACGGCGTGGTCACGGCGTCGCAGGTGATGGGCGAGCCGAGGCCCGGGCGCAAGGTCGTGATCACCGGGGACACCGAACCCTGCGAGATGACCCGGCTGGCCGCCCACGACGCCCAGCTTTTGGTTCACGACGCATCCTTCGCCGACGCCGACTCGGAGCGCGCCGCCGAGACCGGGCATTCGACCGCGCGCCAGGCCGCGGAGCTGGCTCGCGACGCCGCGGTCGAGATGCTCGCGCTCGTCCACGCCTCGACCCGCTACGACGTCCGCGAGCTGCTGGCCGAGGCTCGAGGGGTGTTCGCCGGCGCGCAGGCGCCGCGCGACTTCGACATCGTCGAGATCCCCTTCCCCGAGCGCGGCAGGCCGCGGCTGATCGAGCGTGGCGCGCGGCCCCGGAGGACAGAGACCGGCTAGCCCAGCGGGGCGGCGAGGTCGCCGACCGCGTCGGCGATCGCCGGCGACTGGTCTTCCTGGAGGAAGTGCTTGGCCGGCAGCAGGGTGACGTCGTCCGTGTCGAGCGCCCGGGTTGCGGCCTCGAGCTGGTCGAGGCCCAGCGCCGGGTCGCGCTCGCCCCAGATGATCCGGGCGGGCCAGGGGCGGTCCGCCAGCCCCTCCCAGAGGAACCGCTGCTTGTCCTCGGTCAGCTCGAAGCCGCGCATGATCCGCAGGAACGCGCGCCCGCGGTCGCGGTGCTTGAGCAGGTGGATGTGCGCCTGGACCTCGGCCCGGGGCGTCGCCGAGCGGTCGGCGATCCCCTGCCGGTAGAAGAGCTCGGAGCCGAGGCCGGGCTGGAGCATCGCCAGCCAGGCCCGGCCGATCCCCCGGCGGGCGAAGGGCGCCATCCCCCACGGGCGGCGGAAGCTGGCGACGTCGAGCATCGTGTTCAGCACCGTCACCGACAGCACCCGGTCGGGGTTGCGGATCGCCCACTCCAGGGCGATCGGGCCGCCGATGTCGTGGACCACCAGGTGGCAGCGGTCGATCTCGAGGGCATCGATCGCCTCACCCGTCCAGCGCGACAGCCCCGACCAGGAGTAGTCGAAGTCCCGAGGCCGATCGGCGAGGCCGAGCCCGGGGAGGTCGAAGGCGATCGCGCGCAGGCCCTGGCCCGCCAGCCCCGGAACCAGCTTGCGGTAGAGGTAGGAGCTGGTCGGAACCCCGTGGACGCAGATCACGGCGCCGCCGCTGCCCTGCTCGCGGACGAAGCTGCCGACCCCGCCGGCCGTAAAGCGGCTGCCGGCCGCCTGGTGGACGGCGATCGCCTCACGCGTCGCCTCGCTCATCTTCATCGCCTCGGGATCATCGCATCGCCCGCGGGCGATGCGATCGCCGAGTGCCCTGCTACGGTCACGGCGTCGGTTCCTTTAACCCGGTCCGGAGAGACCAGGAAGGGGCGCGTTTTGGAAGATCTGCAAAAGGTCGTGCTCGATCGCGACGATCTGCGTCGCACGTTGGTGCGGATCGCGCACGAGATCATCGAGAAGAACCCCGCTGGCGAAAACCTCGCCATCGTCGGCATTCACACGCGCGGAGCCCTGTTGGCGGCCCGCCTGCACGCGCTGGTCGGCGAGCTCTCGGGATCCGAGGTCCCGCTCGGCGACATCGACATCTCCTTCTACCGCGACGACGTCGACGGTCGCGAGCCCACCGCGCAGCCGGTCGTGCACGCCTCGCACCTCGACTTCGACCTCGCCGGCCGCACGGTGATCCTCGTCGACGACGTCCTCTACACCGGGCGCACGGCACGAGCCGCGATCGAGGCGCTGTTCGACTACGGCCGGCCCGGGCGCGTGCAGCTCGCGGCGCTGATCGACCGCGGGCATCGCGAGCTTCCGATCCGCCCCGACTACGTCGGCAAGAACCTGCCGACGGCGCGCGAGGAGCGGGTCTACGTGAGGGTCGAGGAGACCGACGGCTTCGACGAGGTATCGATCGACCGGGCGCTCGAGGGCGCCGCGGCCGTCGGCGAGGAGGACGAATGAGGCATCTGCTGGCGATCGAGGGGATGAGGCGCGCCGAGATCGAGCGCATCCTCGAACGCGCCGAGAGCTTCGCCGAGGTGGGACGGCGAGACATCAAGAAGGTGCCGACCCTGCGCGGGCGGACCATCGTCAGCCTCTTCTACGAGGCGAGCACCCGCACCAGCTCCTCGTTCGAGCTGGCCGCCAAGCGGCTCTCGGCCGACGTCGTCTCGGTCAAGGCGGCCGGCTCGGCGGTGGACAAGGGCGAGTCGCTGAAGGACACGATCGCCACGCTCAGCGCCTACGGGCCGGAGGCGATCATCATCCGCTCGCCCCACGCCGGCGCCGCCGAGCTGGTCACCCACTGGACCGACGCCGCGGTGATCAACGCGGGCGACGGCAAGCACGAGCACCCCAGCCAGGCCCTGCTCGACGTGCACACGCTGCGCCAGCGACTGGGCGAGCTCGACGGCAAGCGGATCTGGATAGTCGGCGACGTCCTCCACAGCCGGGTGGCGCGATCCTGCGCGCTGGCGTTCCGCGCGATGGGCGCCGCGGTCACCCTCGCCGGCCCGCCGACGCTGATCCCGCGCGGGATCCAGGAGGTGCTCGACTGCGAGGTCGCCTACGGGCTCGAGCGGCTGGAGGAGGCCGACGTGGTCTACGCACTGCGGATGCAGCGCGAGCGCATGAGCGAGTCCTTCGTCCCCTCGATCCGCGAGTACGCGACCCACTTCCAGATCGACTCGCGGCGGCTGGGCCCGCGCCAGCTGCTGATGCACCCGGGCCCGGTCAACCGCGGGGTCGAGCTTTCCGCCGAGGTGATCGACGGGCCCAGCTCGCTGATCGCCGACCAAGTCGCGAGCGGCTTGGTGGTGCGGATGGCGATCATCTACGAGCTGCTGACCGGCAGCGACCGCCCGCGCGCCGCCCGCGAGCCCGCCGCCGACGGCGAGCTGACCGCACCGACCCCCATCGGCGAACCCGCGTGAATAACTCCGGCGACATCCTCTGCTTCGCGTCCGGTGTCGCCGGGTTCGGGCGCAGGCGTGACGGCAGGTCCACACGATGAGAACCATCGGCCAACTCGACTGGCGGGGGAAGGGGGTGCCATGCCCGGACCTGGTGCTGAGCCGCGCCGGGGTGCTCGACCCGAGGGCCGGGATCGACGGCGTGTTCGACCTCGTCGTGCGCGGCGGCGAGGTCGCCGAGTTGGCCCAGGCAGGAAGCGTCGGCGAGGGCGATGCGGAGCTGGTCGACGCCGAGGGGATGCGGGTCTTTCCCGCCTTCTTCGACCCGCACGTCCACCTGCGCACGCCGGGCCAGGAGGACGCCGAGGATGTCGAGACCGGGTCGCGCGCGGCCGCCGCGGGCGGCTACTGCGGGATCCTGGCGATGGCCAACACCCGGCCGCCAGTGGACACCGCCGCCGACATCAGCGCTCTGCGCGAGCGCGCCTCGGCCGAGGCGTCGGTCCCCGTCGGCTTCCTGGCCACGGTCACGCGCGGGATGGCCGGGGAGGAGCTGACCGAGATGGCGGAGCTGGCCGAGGCCGGCGCCGCGGGCTTCTCGGACGACGGCCTGCCGATCCGCAGCGCCAGGGTGCTTCGCCGCGGGCTCCAGTACCAGCGCCTGGTCGGCGGCCAGCTCGCCCTGCACGAGGAGGACCCCGAGCTCTCCGGCGGTGGCGTCATGCACGAGGGTCCGGTCTCGGCGATCCTCGGCCTCGAGGGTATCCCCTCCGTCTCGGAGTCGACGATGATCGCCCGCGACGCCGCGCTGGCCGAGTTCGAGGACGCCCGCATCCACGTCCAGCACCTCTCGGCGCGGGAGTCGGTTGCGGTCGTCGCCGCCGCCAAGGAGCGGGGGGTGGCGATCAGCTGCGAGGCCACCCCGCATCACCTGACACTCACCGACGAGCAGGTGCGAACCCTCGACGCCCGCTTCAAGATGAACCCGCCGCTGCGCAGCGAGAATGACCGCCAGGCGCTGATCGAGGGCCTGCGCTCGGGCACCATCGACTGCGTCGCCACCGACCACGCCCCGCATCCGCCGGAGTCCAAGGAGGTCCCGTTCGAACAGGCGGCGATGGGGGTCACCGGCCTCGAGACGGCGTTCGCGGTGCTGCACACGGAGCTGGTCCTGCCGGGGACCCTCGAGCTGGCGACCCTGGTCGACCGGATGAGCTCCGGGGCGCCGCCGTTCGACCTCGCCCTGCCCAGCCTCGCCAAGGGAAGCGAGGCGAACCTGGTGCTGTTCGACCCGGAGGCCGAGTGGGAGGCCGGGGCCGACGGCTGGGAGAGCCGCTCCCAGAACTCGTGCTTCAGCGGCAGCCGGCTGCGCGGCCGGGTGCTGATGACCGTCGCCGCGGGCGGGGTCGCCTATCGGCAGCGCAGCTTCGCGGTGGGGGTCGCCGAGTGAGCGCGGCGGGCAAGCTCGACCCGGAGCGCACGGCACTGGTCGTGGTCGATATCCAGGAGGCCTTCCGCAAGGCGATCCCGGGGTTCGACGGAATCGCCAAGGCGAGCGCGACCTTGGCGCGCGGCGCCGATGCCGTCGGCATCCCGGTGCTGGTGACCGAGCAGTACCCGAAGGGCCTGGGGGCGACGGTTGCAGAGGTCGCCGAGGCGCTGCCCGCGGGAACGGAGCCGATCGAAAAGCTCGTGTTCGCGGCGTCGAAGGCCGACGGCTTCGACCTCGCCGGCCGCGACCAGGCGCTGGTCTGCGGGGTCGAGACCCACGTCTGCGTCAACCAGACCACCCTCGACCTGCTCGCCGAGGGGGTCGAGGTCCACGTCACCGCCGACGCCGTCGGCTCGCGCACCGAGGACAACAGGCGGATCGGCCTGGAGAAGATGGAGCGCGCCGGCGCGGTCGTGACCAGCGTCGAGACGGCGTTGTTCGAGCTCGTTGGGCGGGCCGGGACCGCCGAGTTCAAGCAGGTGCAGAAGCTGGTCCTCGACTTCGCCCCGAATCCGTCATGAGCGGCGAGGCGGGGTACCTGCTGCTGGAGGACGGCACCCGGATCGACGGCGAGCTCTGTGGCGCCGACGGCGCGACCACCGGCGAGGTCGTCTTCAACACCGCGATGACCGGCTACCAGGAGGCGGTGACCGATCCTTCCTACGCCGGCCAGATCGTCACCTTCACCTACCCGCTGGTCGGCAACTACGGGGTCGGGGTCGCGGCGATGGAGTCCGACCGCGTGCACGTGCGCGGGGTCGTCATGCGCGAGGGCAAGAACGCCGAGGACGCCGCCGACGCCGAGGGCGGCTGGCTGGACTGGCTGCGCGACTGCGGGGTGCCGGCGATCTCCGGGGTGGACACGCGCGAGTTGGTGCGCCACATCCGCGACCAAGGCGCGATGCGCGGCGGGATCTTCCCGGCGAGCCTCGGCCAGGTCCAGGCCGGAGCGCGAATCGGCGACGAGCCCTCGATGGAGGGCGCCGACCTGGCCCGCACGGTGACCCCGGCCGAGGCGGTCGAGCTGCCGGGCAATGGCCCCCACGTCGTCGGCCTCGACACCGGGATCAAGCTCTCAATCATTCGGCAATTCCGCGAGCGGAATTGCCGGTTGACGCTCTTCCCGTACGACGTGAGTCCCGAGACCATTCTGGGGGCGGACCCCGACCTCGTCTTCCTCGCCAACGGCCCCGGCGACCCCGCCGCCCTCGGCGATGTCGTCGACACCGTGCGCGAGCTGATCGGCAAGCGGCCGATGGTCGGGATCTGCCTCGGCCACCAGCTTCTGTGCCGGGCCGTCGGCCTGAGGACCTTCAAGCTGCCCTTCGGCCACCGTGGCGCCAACCATCCGGTCAAGGACCTGCGCACCGGCAGGATCGAGATCACCTCGCAGAAC
>JBKJZF010000089.1:0-17669 GCA_046715315.1 Solirubrobacterales bacterium
GCGCGCGCTGCGCGTCTGCGAGGGCTTGGAGAGCGGGATGATCGGCCTCAACCAGGGGATGGTCTCCAACGCCGGCGCCCCGTTCGGCGGCGTCAAGCAGTCGGGCATCGGCCGCGAAGGCGGCAACAGGGCATCCACGAGTACCTCGAGACGAAGTACGTCGCGATCAACGCCTGAGCGGGCTCAGGGCCGCAGCCCCTCGCCGGGGGCGTACCCCGGGAAGAGCTGGTGGAGCAGGTCGCGCCAGGCGTCGTAACGCTCGATCTCGCAGCCGTTCTCTCGCGTCTCCTCACCCCCGCTGACCTTTCGCACGTGTGCCGCCCGGAGCGGCAAGACCGCGAAAAATCAACAGCTCCGCGGGCGCGAGGCTAGCGACCCATCAGGGTCGAGATCAGGCCGCCCGGGGAGTGGCGCTTCTGCAGGTAGCACTGGTGGTACTCCTCGGCGCGCCAGAAGCCGGTCGCGGGCTCGATCGTGGTCACGATCGGCTGCTTGAAGCGGGCCTGTGCCGCCTCGAGCGAGCGCCGCGCGATCTCGGCCTGCTCGTCGGACTGGGTGAAGATGACGGTTCGGTACTGGTCGCCGACGTCGGGGCCCTGGCGGTTGAGCTGGGTCGGGTCGTGGAGGGCCCAGAACTTCTCGGCCAGCTCCTCGTAGGAGACCTGGTCGGGGTCGAAGATGACCTGGGTCACCTCGGCGTGGCCGGTCATGCCCGAGCAGACCTGCTCGTAGGTGGGGTTGTCGACGTGACCGCCCTCGTATCCGACGGCGGTCTCGATCACGCCCGGCGTCTCCTTGTAGGCCATCTCGACCTGCCAGAAGCAGCCCGCGCCGAAGGTGGCGGTCTCGGTCTCGGTCTCGCTCATCTCTGATCTCCTCGTTGAAGGTCCGTACCAGTTGGTCCGCCGCCGGCCCTGAGCGTTACTCGGGCGGCCACCTCGGAATCAGCTCGAGGGCACACTCAGGCAGGCGGAGAACTCCGAGGTCCACGGAAAGACGTCGCTCGCGTCGGTGGCGGTCGCCGAGAGCTCGGTCCCAGCCGGGAGCGGGAGCAGACTGACGGGGGCGCTGCCGTGCCCCGACCCGTCGGTCGTGAGCGGGACGGAACCCAGGTACGTGTCACCCTCGCCGCCGGCCGCGTCGCACGTGCCCGCCGGATCCGAGAACAGCTCGATCCTGAAGGGATGCGTGGGCGCGCCGGCGACGCTGTCCAGCTCCACCGTGATGTCGGTCGAAAAGCCGGTGGAGATCACCGAGGTGATCTCCGGCCTGTTCTGGAGGTAGTTCGGGCCGGTGTCGGCGTCGAGCGGGTCGTTCGGCGTCGGCCCGTCGAGCCCGAGGTCGATCCCGAGACCCCCGTTGTCGTGGATCGAGTTGGCGGAGATGCCGGAGATGCCGTCGCCGGAGACGCCGACGCCGGCCAGGTCGTTGAAGGCGATCCGGTTCAAGCTTTCGCCGGCCTGTGTCCCGCCAACCCGAGCGTCACCGCCTGCCACCAGGATCCCGTTGCCCGAGTTGCCGATGTCGTTGAGCGCGGGACCGATTCCCACGAGGTTTCCCTGAATCCCGATCGCGGCAGAGGCGACACGGATTCCGTTGCCCTCGTTGCCACCGATGAAATTCCCTTCGTTGCCCTGGCCGCCGATCAGGATCTGTCCCAGCGAGGGTTGGACGTCGATCCCGTCGCCACCGTTTGGGATCCCCGACTGAAAGTCGGCGCCGGCGCCGATCGCATTGCTCTGGACCTTAGCTCCCTCCACCCCGCTCAGCCGGACGCCGTCGGCGCCGTTGCCCGAGATCGTGTTGCCGACCTGGTCTCCGATCAGGGTGCCTCCGGTGTCCTGCAGCAGGATGCCCTCATCCGCGTTGGGCAGGGCGGCGGTGACGCGCGCGTTCGTCCCCACGAAGTTGCCCTCGATCACGTTCGTGGCGCTGCAGATCGGCAGGCAGTTGGCGTCCAGGGCGATACCGGCGCCGCCGTTGCCGGAGATCAGGTTTGCTCGGTTGTCCGACGGTCCGACGTTGAGCCCGCCGATCGTCGCTCCCCACGCGTAGGACCAGTGGATCCCGTCGCCCAGGTTGGGCAGCGCCGCCCTGCCCTTGGCGTTCGTCCCGATTCGCGAGCCGACGATCGTGCTGGCGGCGCCGCCTACGTCGGTCTGGCCGAGGCGCACCCCATCGCCGTCGTTGCCCGAGATCACGACACGCTGCTTCTTCGTGCCTCCCCCGATCGTCACCGAGGCCAGGTCCCTGACGACCACTCCGTGGCTGCCGTTGCCGCGATCCTTCGTTCCCTTCGCGTCGGTGCCGATGTAGGCGCCCAGGATCTTGGCCGTCCCCGACAAGCCGGGACCCCCGACATCGATCCCGCTCGCATCGAAGCGGTTGATCACGAGGCCGCGGATCGTGGTCTCGGTCGCGCTCGCGACGACCAGCCCGCTGGCGCCGGCGCCGGCGACCGAGCCCTTCAACTCAATCAGGGGCTTGCGCTTGAAGCCCGGCTGGGTCCAGCCGTCGAGCTTCACCGCCGCGGTGATCGGGGGAAGCTCGGCCTTCGGCGCGAAGGTCTTGCGGCCACGCCCGGCCTTGAAGCGAACGGTGTCAGTGCCCGCCGTGGCGTTGGCGGCGTCGATCGCCTCGCGCAACGTGCACGAGGCGCCGTTGCAAACCCCGTTCCCCGGATCGGCGGTCGAGTTCACGGTGAACGCCTTCGCGACGGTGTCGGGCACCAGAACCGCCGCGGCGATCACCGTCGCCGCGGCGCCCGCCGCCAGCCTCCCTGCACGGTCTCGATCCCCGAACGTCGGCACGACTTCATCCATGATCGCACCTCGGCGCCACGACGCCCAGGGGCGCGGGTCTTCAGCCGACGAGTTCGGCCCCCAGATCCGAGACGGTGACGTGGATCGCGCGCGGCTCGACCGCGTAGTCGATCACCGCCAGCGCCTGCAGGCGGTCGAGCATGAACTGGAAGGCGGCGGCCTGGCGGTCGTTGGCGTAGTCGCGGAGGACGTCGAAGGAGTAGCCGGTGGTGTGCAGCGAGTACGCCTGGGTCGCCTCCGGGTTCGACTCGACCAGCAGGTCCTGATAGCTGCGGTCGCGGACCGCGCTGGTCACGCGCAGCGGCCGCTGGGCGCCGCCGATCCGCTTCACCCCGGCCGCCATGTAGGCGAGTGTCGCCAGCGCCTCCGGCCGCAGCGCGCGGTAGAGCTCGGGCTCCTCCCCCAGCTTCGGCGCCAGCTCGCCCATCTGGCCGTCGGGGATCCACCCCAGCTCGGAGGCGTCGAACAGCGACAGCAGCTCGCCGTCGTCGAGCGCGGAGCGGACGTCGCCCGGGTCCTCGAACACCTCAGTCGCGTCCTCCGGGTGGTAGACCTCCTCCAGGGTCGCCTTCGCGGTCGCCAGTTCGGCGGTGCGCTCGAGCTGCGAGCGGTCGTCCCGCCACAGCTCCATCATCCGCTCGGAGGCGAGGATCTTCCAGTAGTACTCGGAGGAGTCGTCACCCAGCCCCGAGAGCAGGTCGTAGGCCTCGGCGTGTTCGGACGGCGAGGAGTCGAAGTAGAGCTGGGCGTAGCTGAGCCCATCGCCGGAGACGACGTCGCCGATCGGGTCATCGTCGGAGGCGCCGGTGTAGGCCCGGATCACGGACTCCAGATTGCCGATTCCCATGTGGTACGACTCGGTAGCCAGGTCGGTCGCGCCGAACCGCTCGCCGGCGATCTGCAGGTAGCGCGCGGCGCCGTCGAGCGCGCGCTCCGGGTCGAAGCGCTGGTCGATCTTCGCGCGCTTGTCGGCCAGCCGGGCGGCGAGCCCGGTCTTACCCTCGGCGATCGCCCTGGCGATCCGCTTCGTCAGCTTGGTGGAGGCCTCGAGGTCGACGCGCATGTCGAGCAGGTCCGTTGCCGCGGAGGGGGTGATCTGAGCCAGGCCGGAGGCCGCCTCGGGCGTCTCGCCGGCGATCACCTCGGGGCGTCCTGCGCTCTCGAGGAAGACGAGCGCCTCCAGCCGGTCGGCATCGACCCCGTGGCGCTCGGCGGCGCGCTCCACCTGATTGCGCCAGGTGTCGGTGCGCTCGGCCGTCGCCACCACCCCGTCCGGGCTGTTGGCGTAGATCACCTCCGAGGTGCCCGTGGCCGCGCGCTGCTCTAACTCGGAGCGCCGGGCCTCGTCCCAGGCGAGCGGATCGGGGTCGAGGGCAGCCCCCGTCGCCACCTCGATCGCGCGGGCGGCGTTGGACTGGGCGCCGCCGAGCAGAAGCGACAGGGCCGCGGCGGCCGCCACGAGCGCGGCGACGATCAATGCGACTCGCGCGGTCATCGCAATCCAGGGTAGGCGGCGCCGCTCGCGGCGCTCCCGCTACTCGTGCGGGCGGGCCAGCTTGCGGTGGTCGAGGGCCTCGTCGAGCACCGACTCGGCGACCCCGAGCTCGCGCGCGACCTCGCGCAGCGGCCGGCCGGAGGAGACGGCCTCCTTGACGATCTCGCTGGCGCGGTCGTAGCCGATGTGGGGGTTGAGCGCCGTCGCGGTGGCGAGGGTCGCCTCGGCGTGGCGGTCGGTCATCTCGATGTTCGCCTCCAGGCCGCGCACGCACTTTTCGTCCAGCAGCCGGCCGGCCGACGCCAGCAGCTTGATCGAGTCGAGCAGGTTGCGCGCGATCAGCGGCACGCGGACGTTCAGCTCGAACTGCCCCTGCGAGCCGGCGAGGGTGATCGCGGCATCGTTGCCGATCACCTGGTCGCCGACCTGGATCACCACCTCACAGATCACCGGGTTGACCTTCCCGGGCATGATCGAGGAGCCCTTCTGGAGCTCCGGGAGGCGCAGCTCGGCGAGGCCCGCGCGCGGGCCCGAGCCCATCAGCGCCAGGTCGTTGGCGATCTTGATCAGCGAGACGGCTACGACCTTGAGCGCACCCGAGAGCTCGACCAGCGCGTCGCGACTGCCCTGCGCCTCGAAGGGATCGGCCGGCGCCAGGATCTCGAGGCCGGTGGCCTCGGCGAGGCGAGACCGAACCCGCTCGGCGAACTCAGCGTGGGTGTTCAGGCCCGTCCCGGTGGCGGTGCCCCCAAGCGGGATCTGGCCGACGTGGCCGAGCGTCTGCCGCACCCGCTCGGCGCCGAGGCGGACCTGCGCGGCGTAGCCGGCGAACTCCTGGCCAAGGGTGACGGGAACAGCGTCCATCAGATGCGTGCGGCCCGCCTTGACGACGTCTGCGAACTCCTCCGCCCTGGAGGCGAGCGCCTCGGCGAGCGAGTCCAGCGCCGGCAGCAGATCGTCGGTGACCTCCCCCAGCGCGGCCAGGTGGACGGCCGAGGGGAAGACGTCGTTGGAGGACTGGCCCATGTTCACGTGGTCGTTTGGATGGGCCCCGTCGCCGGCGAGGTTGGCGATCACCTCGTTCGCGTTCATGTTCGACGAGGTCCCCGAGCCCGTCTGGAAGACGTCGATCGGGAACTGCGCGTCGTGCTCGCCGGCGGCGACCGCGTCGCCGGCGACCGCGATCCGCTCGGCGACCTCGGGGTCGAGCAGCCCGAGCTCGACGTTGACGCGGGCGGCGGCGGCCTTGAGGCGGCCGAGCCAGCGCACCACCGCAGCCGGGACGGGCTGCCCCGACACCGGGAAGTTGTCTATCGCCTTGCTCGTCTCCGAGCCCCAGAGCTCGGTCTCCGCCTCAACGGCCATCTGGCCTCCTCGTCTCGCTTGTGCCGAAGACGCTACCCGGATCGCTCATCCGCTCGCCCGGCCGGCGGCGAGGCCCTCCTCGTAGCGTTGCTGGAAGGCCGCCGGCAGGAGCTGGTCTGAGGGGATGTACAGCGCCGCATTCTCGACGCGGCGCGCCAGGTCCTCGTGGATCCCGGAGCTGCGCTCGGCGGCGGCCTGCACCGCGCCGGCCAGGTAGCCGAGCCGGACGGTCGCCTCGCCCTGAGGCCGGCGCCGGGCCTGGTCGTTGAGCTCGGTCGCCGCCGCGACCAGCGCCTCGCCCACCGAGGCGATCTGCCCTGCCTCCTGCTCGTCGGGCAGGCAGTCGCCGATCGGCGTTGTGCCGTCGATCAGGACCTCGTCCGGAGCGTCGGCGAGCGCCGCGACGTAGGCGCCGGGCCCAGTGAGGCAGGCCGCGGGCGTGGTCACCTCGTCGTCCGATCCGCCGCAGCCGGCCAGGGCGAAGACGACGCTCGCGAGGGCCGTTGACGCGCAGCGCTTCACGCGGGCCATCCTACGGAGGCCTGCCTGAAAGAATCCGCCGCCGTGCCCGGCTTCCGTCCCGTCGACACCCGGCAGTCCTTTCCCGCGCTCGAGCAGCGCGTGCTCGAGCGCTGGCGCCAGGGCGACGTCTTCGCACGCTCGCTCGCCCAGCGCGACGGGGCCGACATCTGGAGCTTCTACGAGGGGCCGCCGACGGCCAACGGCAAGCCGGGCTCCCACCACGTGCTCTCGCGCGTGTTCAAGGACATCTATCCCCGCTACCGCACGATGCGCGGGTACCAGGTGCCGCGCAAGGGCGGCTGGGACTGCCATGGGCTCCCGGTCGAGCTCGAGATCGAGCGCGAGCTGGGGATCTCGTCCAAGGCCGAGATCGAGGCCTACGGCATCGAAGAGTTCAACGCCCGCTGCCGCGAGTCCGTCTTCCGCTACGTCTCGGAGTGGAACCGCCTGACCGAGCGCATCGGCTTCTGGATCGACCTCGACGACGCCTACCACACGCTCGACAACGACTACATCGAGTCTGTCTGGTGGGCGCTGCGGCAGATCTGGGACGCCGACCGCCTCTACCGCGGGCACAAGGTCGTCCCCTACTGCCCGCGCTGCGGCACCGCCCTGAGCTCACACGAGGTCGCGCTCGGCTACCACGACGTCGAGGAGGAGGCCATCTACGTGAAGCTGCCGCTGCGCGAGCCGGAGCGGGAGTCACCCCTGCAGGCGGGCGATCAGCTGCTCGTCTGGACGACCACGCCGTGGACGCTGATCTCCAACGCCGCCGTCGCCGTCGGCCCGGAGATCGAATACGTGCGAGTGCGCGTCGGTGACGAGGTGCTGGTGATGGCTGCCTCTCGCCAGGAGACGGTCCTCGGGGAGGACGTGGAGGTGCTGGCCCACTTTCCTGGTTCGGCCATCGCCGGCGCCCGCTACAAGCCGCCGTTCGACTACATCACCGAGTACGGGCCGCGCGGGCACACGGTGCTCGCGGCCGACTTCGTCACCACCGGCGAGGGCACCGGCCTGGTCCACACCGCGATCGCCTTCGGCGAAGACGACTTCCAGCTCGGCCAGCAGTACGGAATCACGCTGCAGAACCCGGTCCGCCTCGACGGCACCTTCGACCAGCGCGTGACCGACTTCGCCGGGCGCTTCGTCAAGGAGGCCGACCCCGACATCGTCGAGGCCCTGCGCGAGAGCGGCCGTCTATTTAGGTCGGAGATCTACGAGCACTCCTATCCGCACTGCTGGCGCTGCGACACGCCGCTGCTCTACTACGCGAAGTCGAGCTGGTACGTGCGCACGACCGACGTCCGCGACCGGATGCTCGCCTTCAACGAGAGGATCGGCTGGCACCCCGAGCACATCAAGCACGGCCGCTTCGGCAAGTGGCTGTCCAACAACCAGGACTGGGCGCTCTCACGCGAGCGCTACTGGGGCACGCCGCTGCCGCTGTGGGAGTGCACGGCGGCGGAGTGCGGCGCCATGCTGTGCGCCGGCTCCGTGGAGGAGCTTCGCGAGCGCGGCGGCGAGGTGCCGGAGGACCTGCACCGCCCCCACATCGACGAGGTGGTCCTGCGCTGCACCTGCGGCAGCGACATGCGCCGCGTCCCCGAGGTGATCGATGCCTGGTTCGACTCTGGCTCGATGCCCTTCGCCCAGTTCCATCACCCCTTCGACCCGGACACCCCGTTCGAGCAGCGCTTCCCCGCCGACTACATCTGCGAGGCGATCGACCAGACCCGCGGCTGGTTCTACTCGCTGCTGGCAGTCTCGACCCTGGTCTTCGACCAGGCCAGCTACCGCAACTGCGTCTGTCTCGGCCTGATCCTCGACGCGGATGGCCAGAAGATGTCGAAGAGCCGCGGCAACGTCGTCGATCCCTGGGAGGTCCTCGACGAGCACGGCGCCGACGCGCTGCGCTGGTACTACTTCACCGCCCAGCAGCCCTGGGCGGGTTACCGGTTCTCCAGCGAGGCCCTCGGCGAGACGGTCCACGGGTTCTTCTCCACCCTCTGGAACACCTACTCGTTCTGGGCGCTCTACGCGAACGCCGAGGGCCTCGAGCCGACAACGGACGAGCCATCGGCCGCGGGCGGCTCTCTCGATCGGTGGGCGCTCTCGCGACTGCAGACGGTCACGGCGGAGGTGATCGCGCTGATGGACGACTACGACTGCACGACCGCGGGGCGCGCGATCGCCGCCTACGTCGACGAGCTCTCGAACTGGTACGTCCGGCTCTCTCGCCGCCGATTCTGGGATGGCGACCGCGAGGCGTTTGCGACCCTTCATCACTGCCTGGTCGAGGTGGCGAAGCTGCTCGCCCCCTTTGTCCCGTTCCTCGCCGACGAGATCTACTCGAACCTGGTCGGAGGGGCCGAAGGCGAGTTCGGAGACCGCCCCGACTCCGTCCACCTGACCGACTTCCCGGCGCCGTCCGTCGAGCTGCGCGACGTGGCGCTGGAAGCCCGGGTCGAGGCGGTCCGCCGGGCGGTCGAGCTGGGGCGCGCCGCGCGCTCGCAGGCGGGCGTGAAGGTCCGTCAGCCGCTGGCGAAGGCGGTGATCGTCGCCCAGGGAGACGAGCGCGAGGCGATCGAGTCGATGGGCGAGCTGGTGCGCTCGGAGCTGAACGTAAAGGAGCTCGAGTTCGTCTCCGAGGAGGCGGAGCTGGTCGGATACGAGGT
This sequence comes from Solirubrobacterales bacterium, assembly GCA_046715315.1. GTDB lineage: Bacteria > Actinomycetota > Thermoleophilia > Solirubrobacterales > 70-9 > JBDTSW01. Next base: position 8,880 of record JBKJZF010000089.1, read on the forward strand.
GAAGCCAAACTACCGCAGCCTCGGCCCCCGCTTCGGCAAGGACATGCCGAAGGCCGCGGCCGCGGTCTCGGCGCTGGACCCCGCCCACGTCGCCGAGTCGATCGCCGGCGAGCGCAGGATCGGCGTCAACGTCGACGGCCGCGAGCACGATCTCGGCCCGGACGACGTCACCCTGGTGATGCAGCCGCTCGAGGGCTATGAGGTGGAGGCCGAGTCGGGCCGCGCCGTCGCCTTGGCGCTGGAGCTCGACGACGAGTTGCGCCGGGAGGGACTGGCCCGCGAGGTCGTGCACGCGGTGCAGTCGGCCCGCAAGCAGGCCGACCTCGACATCAGCGACCGGATCTCGCTGACGCTGGGCGGGGACGAGGAGCTGGTCGCCGCGGCCCGCGAACACGAGGGGTACGTTGCCGGTGAGACCCTGGCGACGTCGGTGAGCTACGCCGGCGCCGGCGCTGCGCAGCTGGTGACGATCGACGGTCGGGAGCTCGAGATCGGGGTCGAGCGGACCCAGGGGCAACGCCCCGGCTCCCCTAGTTGACTCCCTTGATCCGGGCGACCTTCTGGGAATTCTCGAGCGACACCCACAGCGTGCCGTTGCTCCCCTCCGCCACGTAACGGGGACCCGACCCGTTGGGCAGGTCCTTGAACTGCTTCAGCGCTCCGTCGGTCGAGAGCAATCCCAGCTGGTCCTTGGCGAACTCGGCGAACCACCAGTTGTGGTCCGGTGCGAAGACCATTCCGAAGGGGTCTGAGTTCGGAACCTTGGTCTTCTTCGGCTTGCCGCTGGACTCGATCCGACCGACCGTCTGTGGGTCGGTGCCCGGGTTCGAGTAGGCGATGCTCCCGTCCGGCCCCGAAGCGACCTCCTGCGGCCCGCCGCCCACGTCGTACTCCTTGAAGCTGGCGTTGGGCTTTACCCGGAGTATCCGCTGGCCGCCGAAATCAGCGATCCACAGCTTGCCGCCGGAGGCGGCGATGCCGCGCGCGCCCATCCCGTTGATCGTCGTCGCGTCGAAGCCCGCCGGGTTGCCGGGCTCAAAGGAGACGAACTGGTCGCCGCTGGCCGCCCACAGCTTGCCCTCAGGGCCCTTGGTGATCCCTCGCGGATCGCTGATCGCTGCGAGGTTGAAGTCCTGGGCGGAGTCGGGATCGTCGGGGGGTACACGGACCACCCCACCGTTGCGTGTCAGCCACAGGTTGTGGTCGGGACCGGAGGTGATCCCGACCGGGTTGACGAGCGCCGCCGGCGAGTACTCGGTCACGTTTCCGTTCGGCTTGATCCGCGCGAGGTTGTTGCCGAGCCCGCTGCCCGAGATCGTCACCCAGACGTTGCCGTCGGAGCCGCGCGTGATCTGCCCTGGCGTGCCGCTGAGGTCGAAGGTGCCCGCGAGTCTGGGCTTCGCGTCCGCCGCCGCGGGCGCGAGCAACGCGGCAAGCAGAATCAGCGTCGGGGCAAGTGCAATCGCACGTCGCATGATCGGGGTGAGATTCTTGCAGCTTATGGCGCGGCGCCGGAGTCAGGCCAGGGCCGGCTCGAGCTCGGCCTCGAGGCGGCGCTTGGGCATCGCGCCGACGACCCGCTTGGCCTCGCCGCCATCCTTGAACAGGATCAGCGTCGGGATCGAGAGGACCTCATACTGCGCCGCGGTCTGCTGGTTGTCGTCGACGTTGAGGCTGACGATCCGCAGATCCTCGCGCTCGACGTCGATCTCCTCGAGGATCGGGTGAACGACGCGACAGGGACCGCACCAGGGAGCCCAGAAGTCGACCAGCACGGGAGTCTCGGAATCGAGCACGTCGGCCTGGAAGGTTCCGTCGGTCACGTCGAAAAGCTTGCCTGTCACTTCGGTCTCCTCAGTTGGCTTCTGCAGGTGGCTTCCAAGCTGGGCCCCGCCGCCTGCCTCCCTCATTACTATACATACTGAAGTATTGGCTTTGGCCCGGAGGCCGAGCCGAGCCGGAAGCATACGCACACGGGCGGCGCGCACCGCCGTCAGCGGCGCCGGAGGCGCATCGCGGGCACCCGCCAGGCGGCCTCGGCGACGATCCTGCGGGTCATCTTCGACTCGCCCACGCGCCGATCCCGAAACGTGATCGGGACCTCGACTACCCTGAAGCCGCGGCCCAGCGCCCGGTAGGTGGTCTCGACCTGGAACGCGTATCCGAGCGACCCCAGCGAGCCCAGCTCGATCGCCTCCAGCACCTCGGGGCGAAACACCTTGAACCCGCCGGTGAGATCGCGCAGCCCGACGCCCAGCGCGGCGCGCGCGTAGGTGCTGCCGCCGCGGCTGATCGCCCGCCGAACCGGGCCCCAGTCCTCGACCCCGCCGCCGGGGACGTAGCGGGAGCCGAGCACCAGGTCGGCCCCCTGCACGGCTGCCAGCAGCCGGGGAAGGTCGGCCGGGTCGTGTGAGAAGTCGGAGTCCATCTGGGCGACGAGCTCGGCCCCTGCGGCGAGGGCGACGCCGAACCCGGCGACGTAGGCCGGCCCCAGGCCCTGCTTCGCCGGCCGGTGCAGGACCTCGACATCGGTGTCGCCGGCCACGAGCCGGTCCGCGATCTCGCCGGTGCCGTCCGGAGAGGCGTCGTCGACGACGAGGATGCGCCGCCGCTCGGGCAGCTGCGCGAGCGCGGCGCCGACGATCGCCTCCAGGTTGGAGGCCTCGTTGTAGGTGGGGAGGATCAGCCAGACCCCGCCGGCGCCAGACATTGCTCGATGCTATGCCTCAGAAGATGGCGAAGGACCTCCCAAACGCCGCGATCGCCGACGCGCTCGACGAGCTCGGCACCCTCTATGAGCTCGACGGCGCGGTGCGCTATCGGGTGATCGCCTACCGCGAGGCCGCCCGGGTGATCCGCCAGAGCCCGGTGTCGGTCGCCGAGCTGGCGCGGGCCGGCCGCGTGACCGAGCTGCCGGGCGTCGGCGCGACGCTCGAGACGAAGATCGTCGACCTGCTCGACACCGGCGAGATCCCGGCGGCGGCGAAGCTGAAGGCGAAGTTCCCGGAGACGCTGATCGAGGTCACGCGGATCCCGGGGCTGGGCGCGAAGACCGTGCGCAGACTCCACGACGAGCTCGGGGTCTCGACGCTCGAGGACCTGCGCGAGGCGGCCGAGGACGAGCGCATCCGCGACCTCAAGGGCCTCGGCCCCAAGGTCGAGGTCAACGTGCTCGAGGCGCTGGCGAGGCTCGGCGACGAGGGGCCCAAGCGGCGGCTGTTGCTCTCGGCCGTGCTCCCGGTCGCCGAGACGCTGGCGACCGACCTGCGCGCGCACCCGGCGGCCGACGCCGTCGAGATCGCCGGCTCGGCCCGGCGGCTGGCCGAGACCTGCAAGGACATCGACCTGATCGCCACCGCGACCGACCCCGCCGCGCTGGCAACGGCGCTGGTCTCCCATCCACTCGCGGCCCAGGCCGGCAACCAGGGGGCCTCGGGCGCCCGGATCACCACCCACAACGGGATCTCGGTGGACCTGCGGATCGTCGCCCCGGACGCCTACGGCAACCTCCTCCAGCACTTCACCGGGTCGGCGGCACACAACGTCGAGCTGCGTGAGCGCGCGGTCGGGCAGGGCCTCTCGGTCTCCGAGCACGGGATCACCGAGATCGAGACCGGTGAGGTCACCCGCTACGCGACCGAGGCCGAGGTCTACGGGCGCCTCGGGCTGGCCTACATCGAGCCCGAGCTGCGAGAGGGCCGGAGCGAGATCGCCGCCGCGGCGGAGGGATCACTTCCCGATCTCGTCACCCGCGACGACATTCGCGGCGACCTCCACTGCCACACGACGCTCTCCGACGGCCGCAACACCCTGGAGGAGATGGCCGAGGCCGCGCGGGGCCGCGGCTACGCCTACCTGGCGATCACCGACCACTCGGCCAGCCACGGGTTCGGAGACGACGTGCCCGCCGGGCGCCTCTGGGAGAGGGTCGAGGAGATTCGCGAGCTCAACGACAGCATCTCCGGGAGCCGCTTCAGGGTGCTCGCCGGGTCGGAGGTGAACATCCTCCCGAACGGCTCGCTCGACTACGACGACGATCTCCTCGGCGCCCTCGACTGGGTCGTGGCCAGCGTCCACACCTCGTTCCGGATCTCGCGCAGGGCGATGACCGAGCGGGTGGTCACGGCCGCCCTCAACCCCCTGGTCGACTGCATCGGCCACCTCACCGGACGCCTGATCGGCAAGCGCGAGCCCTACGACATCGACGCCGAGCGGGTCGTCGCCGCGGCCCTGGACGCGGGCACGATGCTGGAGATCAACGGCAACCCGAACCGGCGCGACCTCTCCGAGCACCACGCTCGCCTCGCGGCTGAGGCGGGCGTGCCGATCTGCGTCAACACCGATGCCCACGGCATCGACACGCTCGACAACATGACCTACGGCATCGCCACCGCGCGTCGCGCCTGGCTGCGGGCGAGCGACGTCGCCAACGCGCGCGGCTGGGGCGGGTTCGCGAAGCTCCGCAAGGGTTGATGCAACGGAGATGCTTTGCTATGCTAATTAGCGATGGTAAGTATCGGTGAGAGTACCACCGACGAGCTCACAGAGCTCGCCTCCCGGCTGCGCCTGACGATTGTTCGCACGGCCCGCCGGCTGCGCCAGCAGGCTGGTACCGACCTCAGCCCGGCGCTGACCTCGGCCCTGGCGACGGTCGAGAAGTGTGGCCCGCTCACCCCGAGCGAGCTGGCCGACGCCGAGCGCGTGAAGCGGCCATCCGCCACCCGGATCGTGGCGCGGCTGAACGAGCAGGGCCTGGTCAAGCGCGCTGGCGATCCGACCGACAGGCGATCCTCGCTGGTCAGCATCACTCCCGCAGGCCGCTCGCTGCTGAGCAAGCTGCGCGGGCGCAAGAATGCCTACCTGGCCCGCCGCCTGCGCGAGCTCGATCCCGGCGACATCGTCGTGCTCGAACGAGCCGCCGACGTGCTCGAGCACCTGCTCGAAAGCGAGCGGCGGCCTTGAGCGCCTACGCGAGGCGGTCCCTCCAATCACTCGCGATCCCCAACTACCGGCGCTACTTCGCCGGTCAGCTGATCTCGCTCAGCGGCAACTGGATGCAGATCGTCGCCGAGATGTGGCTGATCCTGACCCTCACCGGCAGCGCCGTCGCCGTCGGCTTGACCACCGCCCTGCAGTTCCTGCCGATACTGCTGTTCGCGGCCTGGGGCGGCCTCTTGGCCGACCGCTTCTCGAAGCGCCGCGTGCTCTACGTCACCCAGGCGCTGATGATCGCCCCGGCCCTCGCCCTCTGGGGGTTGACGGCCACCGGCAGCGTCGAGCCCTGGATGGTCCTCGCCCTGGTCTTCGCTCGCGGCACCGTCAACGCCGTCGACAACCCCACCCGGCAGAGCTTCGTCACCGAGATGGTCGGCTCCGAGCGGGTCGTCAACGCGGTCGGCCTCAACAGCGCGCTGATCCACGCCGCGCGCATCTTCGGCCCGGCCGGCGCCGGGGTGATCATCGCCACCCTCGGCGTGGCGCCCTGCTTCCTTGTGAACTCGTTCACCTTCGCGGCGATGATCGTCGCGCTGCGCTCGATGGACGCGCGCCGCCTCGACCCCGCCCCCAGGGTGCCGCGCCGGCGTGGCGCCCTGCGCGAGACGCTTCGCCACGTCCTCGCCACCCCCGCCCTGGCGGTGCCGCTGGCGATGATGGCTGTGGTCGGGACGCTCGGCTTCAACTTCCAGGTGATCTTGCCGGTGATGGCCAAGCTGACCTTCCACGGCGGCGCCTCGGCCTACACGGCGCTGGCGATCGCGATGGCCGTCGGTGCCCTCGCCGGCTCGCTTCACACCAGCACCCGCCGCAGCGTCAGCCACCACTATCTGATCGGCGCGGTCCTCGCCTTCGGCGTCTGCGCCGCAGCCGCGGCGGCCGCTCCGACCCTGCTGGCCGAGGCGATCGTGCTGGTGCCGCTGGGAGCGGCGAGCGTCGCCTTCGCCGCGGGCGCGAACGCCTCGGTGCAGCTCGCCGCCGCGCCGATGATGCGCGGCCGGGTGATGGCGCTCTACTCGATGGTCTTCCTCGGCTCGACCCCGATCGGCGGCCCGATCGCGGGCTGGCTGTCGCAGGCCGCGAGCCCCCGCGCCGCGCTGCTGATGACCGCCGCGGCGGCGACCCTCGCCGGCCTCGGCGCCCACCTCTTCCTGCGCCGCAGCACGAAGGGCGTGTCGCTACGGCGCCGAGAGGCCCGCGTCCCGGTGCAGGCCCGGGGTGCGGACCAGCTTCACCGGCGCGAACGCCGAGCTGGGCTCGACGTAGAACCGGATTCCGTCGCGCTCCTCGATCGCGGTGACGGCCTGCTCGCGGCGGCGCCAGGCCAGCGCGACCAGGATCGTGTAGCCGGCGCCGACGGCAGCGACCTGGGGCCAGATCCAGGCGAGGCCGGCGGCGACCAGCGCGAAGGCGCCGACCGGCCACAGCCGCTGGAACGCGATCCGGCCCGGGCTCTCCACGGGAAGGCTCGTCGCCGTTCGCGCCGAGGCGAGCGACCCCGACATCGCCTCTCCGGCCCGGTTCGAGCGTCCGAGCCAGAGGCCGGTCGCGGCGGCGATCGCCCACCAGCCTCCGGCGAAGATCAGCGTCGCGACGTCGGCGTCCTGGTTGGCGACGATCACGGTCATCGCGCCCAGCGCGGTCGCCACGGCCGCGACCAGCAGCACCGTGACCCTGAGCAGATCGCAGAACAGCATCGGGTGTCGCCCTAGCGGGCGAGCTCCTCGAGCACCGCGAGGAACCCCTCGGTGCCGTCGACGACGATGTCGGATTCCGCGACCAGGTCGGGCGGAGCCTCGTCGGAGGCGACGCCGACGCGGACCGCCGTGCGCAGGCGATCCGAGCCCTGCATCCAGCGCAGCGCCCGGAAGGCGTCGAGGTCGGTGAGGTCGTCGCCGCCGAAGAGGGCGTGATCGACGCCGCGATCGCGGAGCAGGGCCAGCGAGGCCGAGCCCTTGTCGATCCCCGCCACCGGCCTCAGCTCGAGCACCTTGCGCCCCCAGCGGGGGACCAGGCCCACCTGCTGGGCCAGCTTCGCCACCTCCTGCGCCTGCATCCGGGCGACGCCCTCGGCCGCGGATCCGCGCCAGTGCAGCGCCTGGATCACCCCCTTGTCCTCGAGTCGCAGCTCGGCGCTCGCCAGCCGGCCCTGATCAAGTCCCTCGACGAAGGCGCGGGCACGATCGGCGCGAGCCCCAACCGCGGGGTCCTGGCGCGCCTCGGAGGCACCGGGGTCGAGGCGCTCGAAGCCGTGGTTGCCCGCGTAGACGAGCTCATCCAGGCCAACCATCCGCCGGGCCTCGTCGGCGCGGCGGCCGGTGACGCAGCCGACCAGGGCGTAGCGTCCGGCGAGCTCTCGCAGGAGCTCGCGGGCGCGCTCGGGCACCGTCGCCGCGCCCGGCTCGTCGGCGATCGGGGCCAGGGTGCCGTCGACGTCGCAGAGGATCCCGGTGGCGGCGGGCTCGGCGCGGAGGGGTTCGAGCAGCCGGTCGAGCGCCGCTGCCCCTGCGGTGGCGGGATCCACGGGATCTAGTATCGCTGGGGTGGCCGGTGAGAGGATCCTCAAGCTCGGCGTGATCGCGACCGCAGCGGGCCTGTTCAGCGGGCTCTTCGGCGTCGGCGGGGGCTCGGTGATCGTGCCACTGCTGATCCTGATGCTGGGCTACGGCGAGCGCGAGGCGACCGGAACCAGCCTGGCTGCGATCATCGTCATCGGGGGCCTCGCGGCCGGCGCGCAGGCGACGTACGGCAACGTCGACCTTGCCAAGGCCGCGCTGATCGGCGTTCCCGCCATTGCAGGGGTCGTCGCCGGCGCCGCGCTCCAGCAGCGGCTGCCGGAGCGGCTGATCTCGGGGATGTTCTCCGTGCTCCTGGTCGCCATCGCCGTGGAGCTGATCGTCTGATGGAGGCGGCGGATCTGTTCGCGGCGGCGGCCCTGGGCCTGGCGGGCGGGTTCGTCGGCGGAATGCTGGGCGTCGGCGGCGGCATCCTCTTCGTGCCGGCGCTGGCGATCTTCGCCGGTCAGACGCAGCTCGAGGCCGAGTCGACCTCGCTCGTGGCGATCACCGGCGTCGCCGTCCTCGGAACCTGGCGGCAGCACCGCTACGGCAACCTCCGGCTGAAAGAGGGCCTCACGATCGGCGCGCTCTCGTTCGCCGGCGTCGGCCTCGGGGTCGTGGTCGCCAACTCGGTCTCCCAGCGCGCGCTCGAGCTTGGCTTCGCCGCGCTGCTCTTGATCATCGCCGCCCAGCTCACGACCCGCGCCCTGCGCGCACGCCCCGATGGATGACCCGATGCCGGTGGCACCCGGCATCGCGATCCCGCTCGCCGAGATCGAGCTCAAGGCGAGCCGCTCCTCGGGGCCGGGAGGCCAGCACGCCAACGTCACCGCCTCCCGGGTCGAGGCGGTCTTCGACGTCGAGGGCTCCGCCGCGCTCAGCGATGCCCAGCGCGATCTCCTGCGCCGGCGTCTCGGCTCGCGCGTCAGCGCCGTCGCCCAGGACGCCCGCGGCCAGGCGCGCAACCGCGAGCTCGCCCTGCGCCGGCTGCGGGAGAAGCTGGCGGCTGGGCTGCGCGAACCGAAGCGGCGGCGGGCGACGCGGCCTTCGAAGGGCTCACGCAAGAGACGGCTCGAGGGCAAGAAACGACGCTCGCAAACGAAGGCGATGCGCCGGCGACCCGACCCGGAGTAGCGACGCAGAGCCTCGCCCTACAACCCCTGCTCCAGCGCGCCCTTCACTCCAGCGTCGAGCGCGTTCAGCCGGAAGAGGGCCAGCGCCTCGGGCGAGCCGAAGC
>JBKJZF010000090.1:0-10280 GCA_046715315.1 Solirubrobacterales bacterium
ATCCTCGTCGCCGCCGGGGGCAGCGCCACCACCGACGGCGGGGCGGGGGCGCTCGAGGCGATCGCCCGGGACGGTGGGCTGCGCGGCGCCCAGCTGGCGGTGCTCTGCGACGTTCGCACGGCCTTCGAGCGGGCGCCGAGGGTCTACGCGCCGCAGAAGGGCGCGGACCCGGCCGCTGTCGCCCGGCTGGAGGCGCGCCTGGGCGAGCTCGCCCGGGGCTTCAAGCACGACCCCCGTGGGGTGCCGATGACCGGGGCCGCAGGGGGGCTCGCGGGCGGTCTTTGGGCCGAGCTCGGAGCCGAGCTGCTGCCGGGTGCCGAGGCGGTGCTGGACGCGGTCGGCTTCAACCGGAGGCTGGCCGCAGCCCAGCGAGTGCTCACCGGCGAGGGGCGCCTCGACTCCCAGTCCCTGGAGGGCAAGCTGGTCGGCGTCATCGCGCAGCGCTGCCTTGCCGCCGGCAAGCCGCTCGACGTGGTCGCGGGAGCGATCGAGCTGGAGGACGCTGCCGCCCGTTTGAGCGCCCACTCGGTGCGGGCGGCGTCGACGGTCGCCGAGATCGAGGCGGCCGCCGAGGCGATCGCCTCCGGCGACGGCTACGGCTGAACCGTCAAGACGAAGTAGCCGGGTCGACCAGCACGCCGGGGTTGAGCACGCCGGCGGGATCGAGCTTCAGCTTGGCGGCGCGCAGCGCCTCGGCGAAGGGCTCGGGGCGCTGGCGGTCATACCAGGGCCTGTGGTCGCGGCCGACCGCATGGTGGTGGGTGATCGTGCCCCCGGCGGCGATCACGGCGTCGGAGGCGGCGGCCTTGATCTCGTCCCACTGCTCGACCTCGCTTCCCCGCCGCGCCGGGGCGAGCACGGTGAAGTAGGGGGCGGGTCCATCCGGGTAGACGTGGGTGAAGCGGCAGCTCAGGCGGGGCGAGCCCGGGCCCCCGGGCGGAGCGCCGCAGGCCTCGGCGACGGCGCGCCCGGCGGCCTCGATCACGGTCGAGTGGAACTCCTCGAAGCGGTCCCAGGTGATCGCCGTCTCGAAGGTGTCGGAGAGGACCCCTAGCGAGACGAAGGTGTCGCGCAGATAGGGGGCGGCCAGGAAGGCGTCGCGCCAGGACTGCACCGCCGACGGCGCGCCGTCCTCGCGCTCGGGCCGGGGCGCTCCTCCGTGATCGGTGGCAACCTCGAGCGCCAGGTCCATCCAGGCGTCGACCGGGTGGTGGGCGGACTCGAAGCCGAGCACGAGCAGCGCCTCGCCCGGCGGCCCGGCACCCGTGAACTCGGCCTCGGTGGGGTCGAGCAGGCGGCAGTTCGTGGGGTGAAGCCCGGACTGCGAGAGCGCGCGAACCGCCTCCGCGCCCGAGGCGAAGTCGTCGAAGGCGATCCCGCGCGAGGCCTTCCAGCTGGGGCGCTCCTGCAGGCGCACCCAGGCCTCGGTGATCACCCCGAGGATCCCCTCCGAGCCGATCAGCATCCGGTCAGGGCTCGGTCCGGCCCCCGAGCCCGGCAGGCGCCTGCTCTCCCACTCGCCGGCGGGGGTGATCGCCCGGACCGACTCGACCAGATCGTCGATTTGCGTATGAAGCGTCGCGAAGTGCCCCCCGGCGCGGGTGGCGATCCAGCCGCCCAGGGTGGAGAGCTCGAACGACTGCGGGAAGTGGCGCAGCGTCAGCCCGCGCGGGCGCAGCTGGTCCTCCAGACCCGGCCCGAGCGCCCCCGCCTGGATCCGCGCTGCCCGCGAGACCTCGTCGACCTCGAGCACCCGGTCCAGGGCCCGGAGGTCGATCGAGACCGCGCCCCGGTAGCGCTCCCCCACCCTGGGCTCGACCCCGCCGACGACGCTGGTGCCGCCGCCGTAGGGGATCGCCGCCAGGCCGTCGGCGGCGCACCACGCGAGCACCCGCTCCACGTCGGCCTCCTCGGGGGGGTGGGCGACGAGGTCGGGCGGGTTCGCGAACTCGCCCCGGAAGCCGCGGACGACGTCGCGGTAGGCCTTGCCAAGCGCGTGCGAGGCGCGCTCGTAGGGATCCCGGCGGCAGATCGCCGCCAGCGCGTCCGGGGGCTCGACGCGCGGCGCGCGCAACTCGACCGCCTCCAGCGGCACCGGCTCCTCGATCTCCTCCCCGCCGAAACCAAGCCGCTCGCGCACTACCGGGACGGCGGCCTCGAGCTGGGAGCGGTTGAGCTGCCGGCTCTCGGCGCCCCAGCCCCAGTGCTTGGGGCGGTCAGTGGCCGGCCCGGAGCTCATCCGCGCCAGCCTATGTCAGCGCCGCCGGCCCGTTACCAATGGGTGCCCCGCATCAGGTAGGCGAAGGCCGCCTGCTGGTTGGAGAGCTCGCCCGGCGCGGGGGCCTCGGTGGCCGGGGCGCCCTCGGTGGCCGGGGAGCCGTCGGCGGCCGGCGCCTCCGCCGGTTCCTTCTTGCGCTCCCCCTTGGCCGCGGTCGAGTCGGGGAAGAGATGGTAGGCACTGTTGAGGATGTAGTCGATCGACTTCGGGTTGATCGCGTACAGCAGCTGCCCGAGCGTTCCCAGCGGGGTGGCGATCCGCTTCGGCTTGTGGATGATCGCCTCGCAGATCATGTTTGCGGCGTCGTCGGGGGTGATCGTCGGGAAGCGGTCGTACATCTTCGTCGGCGCGATCATCGGCGTGCGCACCAGCGGCATGTTGATCGTGGTGATGTGGACGCCGTCGTCCATCACCTCGGAGGCGACGCAGCGCGACCAGGCGTCGAGCGCCGCCTTGGAGGCGACGTAGGCCGAGAAGCGGGGCGGGTTCGTCTGCACCCCGATCGAGCTGACGTTGATGATCTGGCCGGCCTTGCGCTCGCGCATCTCCGGCAGCACCTTCAGGATCAGCCTGACGGCGCCGAAGTAGTTGAGCTGCATCGTCCGCTCGAAGTCGTGGAAGCGGTCGTAGGAGAGCGCGATCGAGCGGCGGATCGAGCGGCCGGCGTTGTTGACGAGGACGTCGACGTGCCCGTGCTGGGCGAGGACCTCGGCGGCCATGCGGTCGATGTCCTCCATGTCGGCGAGGTCACAGCGGTGGATGTGGGCGACGCCCCCTCCCGACTCGATCTGGTCGCGGGTGGCCTCGAGCTTCTCCGGGGTGCGGGCGACGAGCAGCACGGTCCCGCCGGCGTCGGCGATCTTCAGCGCCGCCGAGCGGCCGATCCCGGAGGAGGCGCCGGTGACCATCACCTTGCGGCCGCGCACCGCCTTCTCCAGCGAGACGTTCCCCTGCACCCGGCGCCCCAGGCGCAGCAGCTCGTCGGGGATCTGCTGCTCGATCACCTGGGTGATCCCGCCGACCAGCCCGAGCCGGCCCCGGGCGGCGCCCATCAGCGTGTGGTCGCGGAACAGGTCCGGGTCGAGGTGACGCTCCCAGTAGTCCCAGAGCTTGCCGGCGTAGGCCTCCAGCGGCGGCACGGCGATGTCGGTGCCGGCGAGGGCGGCCTGGGTCTGGCGCGAGTCGAAGTGGGTCGGGTAATTGACGTAGGTGAGGACCGAGGTGGGGATGCCGAAGTCGGCGAGCAGGCGCTCGACCACCGGGGCCGCCAGAGGCACGTTGGAGACGGTCGCGCGCAGCAGCGGCTCCGCGGCCTCGAGCACCGGCGCGGGGATCCGCACCGAGGACTCGGGCGCGTGCGCCGCCCGGGCGAAGATGTCGATCACCTGGCCCGCAGTCGGCGGCTTCGGGTCGGTGAGCGAGAAGGCGCGACCGTCGAGTCCCTCCTGGTGGGCGATGTGGTCCATCGCCCCGACGACGAAGTCGACCGGCACGATGTTGATCTCGCGGCCCTCGATGCCGACCATCGGCACCCACTGCGGCACCGTGTTGCGGATCCGGCGAATCAGCTTGAAGAAGTAGTAGGGCCCGTCGACCTTGTCCATCTCGCCGGTCTCGGAGTTGCCGACGACCAGGCCGGGGCGATAGACCCGCCAGGGCCGCTCGCACTCGTCGCGGACGACCCCCTCCGAGTCGTGCTTGGTGCGGAAGTAGGGATGGGTGTCGAGGCTCTGGGCCTCCTCGAACATGTCCTCGCGCCAGGTCCCTTTGTAGAGGCCTGCGGCGGCGACCGAGCTGACCATGTGCACACATCCGGCCTCGACCGCGTGGGAGAGCGCGACCATCTGCCGGGTCCCCTCGACGTTGGCGACGCGCTGGCTCTCGGCGTCGGCGGTCATGTCGTAGATCGCGGCCAGGTGGAAGAGGTGGTCGACGTTGCCGCGGAGCCGCTCGACGTCCGCGTCGGACACGGCCAGGCGGGGCTGCGAGATGTCGCCGACGATCCCCACCACCCGGTCCGAGTCGACGCCCCAGCGATTGCGGAGCTCCTCGAGGCGGCCCTTCGAGCCCTCGCGGACGAGGACGTAGACGGTGCCCTCGCGCTCGAGCAGCAACTCGATCAGGTTGCGCCCGATGAAACCGGTCCCCCCGGTGACTAGGTAGCTCATGCCAATCCTCCTAACCCCGTCGGCGGTGCGTAGGTTGCCGGCGGAGTGCCGAGCCTACACTCTCACCAATGGCCTTTCACCTCGCCCCCGAGCCCGGCGACCCGGGCGAGCCGCAGGTCGAGATCGGCCGCGCCGGCGGTGCCCAGGCCGGCGATCACCGGCGCCTGGTCAACGACGGCGCCCAGGTCCTCGCCCACGGCGCCCTGATCTGTCCCGGCTGCGAGATCCCGATCGAGGCGAGGCGCAGGCTGCGCGCGACCGGGGCGCTTCGGTGCGCCTACTGCGATCACGTCGCCGAGGCGCGAGAGTTCGTCCGCGAGAACGTCTTCGACACCCTCGCCAACGAGGTCTACCTGGTCGCACGGGTGGGCTGATCCCGAGCCGGAGCGATACCGCGTGCAGTAGGGCCGCACGCGGGTCGCCGCGCTTGTCCCAAGTCATAGACTGGAATCACTGAATGACGGAGGGGATCGTCGAGATCCAGATGCCCCAGATGGGGGAGTCAGTCACCGAGGGGGTCGTCCTTGAGTGGCACAAATCCGAAGGCGAGTTCGTCGAGGAGGGCGAGACCGTGGTCGAGGTCTCGACCGACAAGGTCGACGCCGAGGTCCCCGCCCCCGCGAGCGGCACGATCACGAAGCTGCTCGCGCAGCCCGATGACACCGTCACCGTCGGCCAGGGCCTGGCCCAGCTCGACCCGAACGGCACACCTTCAGGTAACGGCGCCCAAGGTGAATCCGCCGGGGCTAGCGGCGAAGCCGCGGTAGACCAGGCCAAACCTGCCGCCCCATCGGCGCCCGAACCCGGCCAGACCGGACGCGAAGCGGAGGATCTGGCCGGAGGTGTTGTTCAAATCACCATGCCCGAAATGGGCGAGTCGGTCACCGAGGGCACCGTGCTCAAGTGGCATAAGCAGGAGGGCGATCCGGTGGCGGAGGGCGATCCGGTGATCGAGGTCTCGACCGACAAGGTCGACGCCGAGGTGCCGGCACCCGGCGGCGGCACGATCACCAAGCACCTGGTCCAGCCCGACGACATCGTCCAGGTCGGACAAGCCCTGGCTGAAATGACCACAGGCGCAGCCAGCCCCTCCTCGGACGGGCAGCCTTCAGCGGACCCCGCGGCCCCCGGACGCGAAGCGGAGGAGGCGGCGGGTGGTGGCTCGGCCGCGGGCAGTGATTCGGGCGGTGATTCCGCCAAGGCTTCCCCGGTCGCCCGGCGGATGGCCGCCGACCGCGGGCTCGACATCGGCTCGATCGAGGGCTCGGGAGCAGGCGGCAAGGTCGTCAAGGCGGACGTCCTCGCCGCGGCGGATGGAGGCGGGGCCCGCACCGGCCCGGCGGCCCCCGGACGAATCCCGGCTTCGCCGGGATCACCGCTCGCTGGCGCTCGCTGGGAGGAGGCCGCCGGAGAGGCTCGGGCGCTGCGAGGCCCCGCGGCGATGCTGGCGAAGGCGATGAACGAGAGCCTCGGGATCCCGACCGCGACCTCGTTCCGCACGGTGCCGGTCGACTCCCTCGACGCCAAGCGCAAGGCGCTCAACGGCGTCCTCAAGGACCGCGGGATGAAGATCTCCTTCACCCATCTGGTGGCCTGGGCGATCGTCAAGGCGACCGAGGAGTTCCCGGTGATGGCGCGCACGTTCGAGATCCGCGACGGCAAGCCGTTCGTGGTCGAGCCGGGGGCGATCAGCCTCGGCATCGCCGTCGACGTCGAGCGCAAGGGCTCGCGCTCGCTGATGGTGCCGGCGATCAAGGACGCCGACTCGCTCGAGTTCGCCGGCTTCCACAGCTACTACGAGGAGCTGATCACCAAGACCCGCGAGAACAAGCTCACCGCCGACGACTTCCAGGGCACCAACATCACCCTGACCAACCCGGGCGGGCTGGGCACGGTGGCCTCGGTGCCGAGGCTGATGACCGGCCAGGGGACGATCGTCGCCAGCGGCTCGATCGCCTACCCGGTCGAATGGGCGCACGCCCCCGCCGAGAAGATCAAGACGCTCGGCATCTCGAAGGTGATGACGATGACGTCCACCTACGACCACCGGGTGATCCAGGGCGCCGAGTCGGGGTCGTTCCTGCGCCGGATCGACCAGCTGCTCCAGGGCGAGGACTCCTTCTACGAGAGCGTCGCCGAGGCGCTCGAGATCGCGCCGGCGATCGTCGCCAACGCATACCCGGCCTCGGCCTCGGCCTCCCCGCTCGGCTCGGGGGCGCCCGCCGCCGCGGCGCCCGCCACGGGCGAGGTCAACGAGGAGCTGCTCCAGGCCGTGCAGGCGGGGACCTCGCTGCTGAAGGCCTACCGCACTCACGGGCACCTCGCCGCGCGCGTCAACCCGCTGGGCAAGGAACCCAAGGGCGACCCCGCACTCGAGCCCGAGAACCTCAACCTGACGCCCGAGCTGATGGCCCAGATCCCGGCGCGGATCCTGCGCATCGGCGTCGAGGGCGAGACGCTGCTGGAGGCGCTGCCGCGGTTGCGCGAAGCCTACTGCGGCACGATCGCCTACCAGATCGAGCACCTCTCGTCGCATCAGCAGCGGATGTGGCTGCGGGAGATGATCGAGACGGGGACGCACCGCACGCCGCTGAGCCCTGAGGAGAAGCGGGCGCTGCGCAGCCGCCTGGCCGGCGTCTTCGACTTCGAGCGCTTCCTGCAGAAGGCCTACCTCGGCCAGAAGATGTTCTCGATCGAGGGACTGGACACCGTCGTGCCGATGATCGACGAGCTGGTCACGCTGGCCCGCCGGGCCGGCGCCGAGGAGGTCGTGATCGGGATGGCGCACCGCGGCCGGCTGGCCGTGCTCGCCCACAACCTGGGCCGCTCCGTGGAATCGATCCTGGCCGAGTTCGAGAGCGCGAAGGCGCTCGAGCAGGTGAAGACGCTCGCCGCCCTGCCCCACTCCGGCACCGGCGACGTCAAGTACCACCACGGCGCCGAGGGCCGGTTCAAGACCCGGGACGACGAGGAGATCAAGGTCCGGCTGTATCCGAACCCGAGCCACCTCGAGTACGTGGACCCGGTCGTCACCGGCGGCGCCCGCGCGGCGCAGACGGAGCACTCCGGCCCCCGGCTTCAGCACAACCCGAGCGTCGCCGTGCCCCTGCTGCTGCACGGCGACGCCGCCTTCCCCGCGCAAGGGGTCGTCGCCGAGACCCTCAACCTGCAGTCGCTGGCGGGCTACTCGACCGGCGGCACGGTCCACATCATCACCGACAACCAGGTGGGGTTCACGACCGATCCCGAGGAGGGCCGCTCGACCCCCTACGCCGCCGACATGGCGAAGGGCTACAACAACCCGATCATCCACGTCAACGCCGACGACCCGGAGAACTGCGTCGCCGCGATTCGCCTGGCGATGGCCTATCGCGAGCGCTGGGGGCGCGACATCGTCATCGACCTGATCGGATACCGCCGCTACGGCCACAACGAGACCGACGAGCCCGCCTACACGCAGCCCCAGCAGGCGGCGCTGATCAAGGCGCATCCCGCCGTCGCCGAGCTCTACGCGACGCAGCTCTCCAAGGAGGGCGTGGTCACGACCGACGAGGTCGCGGAGACGGCGAGCGCGCACCAGCAGGAGCTCTCGTCGACGCTGAAGGACCTGCGCAAAAAGATGGAGGCGGGCGAGTACGAGGACCCGAGCTCGACCGCCGTCGGCACTGGTGAGCTCGACCGCACCAAGAGCCCCGAGGTGGACACCGCCGTTCCCTCGAAGAAGCTCCGCGCGCTGAACGAGGAGCTGGTCAAGGTGCCGGAGAGCTTCACCATCCACCGCAAGCTGCGCAAGCCCCTGGCGCGGCGCCTGGAGATCCTCGACGACGGGCCGATCGAGTTCGGGCACGCCGAGGCGCTGGCATTCGCCTCGCTGCTGACCGAGGGCACCCACATCCGGCTCACCGGCCAGGACACCGAGCGCGGCACGTTCTCGCACCGGCACCTGGTCCTGCACGACGAGAAGACCGGGCTCGAGTACGCGCCGATCCAGAACCTGTCGGGAGCGTCGGCGCCGATGGAGCTGCACAACTCCCCGCTCTCGGAGGCCGCCTGCCTCGGCTTCGAGTACGGCTACTCGGCCGCCTCGCCCGAGAGCCTGGTCCTCTGGGAGGCCCAGTTCGGCGACTTCGCCAACTCGGGCCAGGTGATCATCGACAGCTTCATCGCCGCGGGCGAGTCGAAGTGGGGACAGACGACGCGGATGACGCTGCTGCTGCCACATGGATACGAGGGGTCGGGCCCCGAGCACTCGAGCGCCCGCATCGAGCGCTTCATCGCGCTGTCGGCCGAGGGCAACATGAGGCTGGCCAACCCGACGACCGCGGCGCAGTACTCCCATCTGCTCCGCCGCCAGGCCCGGATCGCGAAGCCCCGCCCGCTGGTGGTCTTCACCCCGAAGGGGCTGCTGCGCCTGAGCGCCGCCGCATCGAAGCTCACCGACCTCACCGAGGGCTCGTTCCAGTTCGTCGTCGACGACCCGCGGGCGCAGGATCGCAAGCAGGAGATCCGGCGCCTCGTCCTCTGCTCGGGGAAGGTCTATTACGACATGGACGGCCACGAGCGCCGCGAGCAGGCCAAGAGCGTCGCGATCGCCCGCGTCGAGCTGCTCTATCCCTTCGCCAGGGATCAGCTCGGCGAGCTGATCGCGTCCTATCCGAACCTGGAGGAGATCGTCTGGGTGCAGGAGGAGCCCCAGAACATGGGCGCCTGGAAGGTGACGTCACGGCGCATGCCCGAGCTTGTCCCCGAGGGCGTCGAGTTCCGCTACATCGGCCGCCCGCAGCGCGCCAGCCCGAGCGAGGGCTACCCGCCGGCGCACCGCAGCGAGCAGGAGCGAATCGTCCTCACCGCCCTCACCGGCTGAACCCCCCAGTCCCGCGAGCCGGGCCTTGACTGTGCATATCGCAGTCAAGGCCCATCTCGGCGATGGAGGGCGTGGTGGAGGCGGTCGCGGACCAGCGGGGCTCGGCGCGTGAGCTGGAGCCAGGTGAAGCGCAGGACGACGTAGTCCCTGAGCTGCAGCTCGTTGTCTCGGACCCGATCCCGCTCGAACGCCCGGGGCCCAGAGTGGTACGCGCGGCCATCGATCTCGACCACGACCCGCTGGCGGGGCCAGAGGAAGTCGACCTCCATGGAGCCAACGCGAGCATTGGCCAGGGGCTCCGGCAACCCGGCAGAGCGGGTCAGGCGGAGGAACCGCCTCTCCGCCTCGGAGCGGGTGAACGCCGGCTCTGTCTGGAGATCCAGCAGTCGTCGGAGCCGACCCGCACCTCTACGACCCCGATCAACTCGAAGCTGTTCGCGCAGTTCCGGGGAACTCACCCGACGACGGACGAGCGCCTCCGCGACCGCACGCTCGAGTTGCTCCCCGGCGACCACCGCTGCCAGGTCGAGGAGTGTGCGGGCAGGGGAGGTGAGCGGAACCCCAGCGAGGTGCCGAACTTCTCGAGGCCACAGGACTCGGACGGCATGGACCCGGATGCCCGGCCGCTTGCGGTGATCGCCACGCGCCTGGGTGATCCAAACGTTCGCCGTGGCCGGATAGGGAAGCAAGCCCATCATCGCGGCGGCGCTGCGGTGGCTGATGACGGCGTTCCGGCCGCACGCGAGCACGGCAGCCATCTCGCGCGCGTACCTCGCTTCGGCCCGGTGCCCGACCATGTACACACCTCGGTGGATCGGTCGCAGAAGGCCCCGCTCGACGCGGCGAAAGATCGCATCGGCGCTGATCCCGGCCGCGAGCAGCTGCCATCTCGCGACCACACCCTGCTGTCGCTCGGCGAGGTCGCCGATGATCCAATCGACCCGAGCTGTGCCTTGACTGCGCATATCGC
>JBKJZF010000091.1:0-4517 GCA_046715315.1 Solirubrobacterales bacterium
CCCGAGGCTCTGCAGCACCTGCGCCTCGACGAAGTGGCCGATCCGGGCCTTGGCCATGACTGGAATGGTCACGGCGGCCTGGATGCCCTTGATCATCGCCGGGTCCGACATGCGCGCGACGCCGCCATCACGGCGGATATCGGCAGGCACCCGTTCGAGCGCCATTACCGCGACGGCGCCGGCGTCCTCGGCAACGCGCGCCTCATCGGGCGTGACGACGTCCATGATCACACCGCCCTTGAGCATCTCGGCTAGCCCGCGTTTGACCCGGAATGTGGCACGTTCGGTCATCCCGAATGAGGATACGGAAGGGAGCGCCGCCCGAGGGGCTAACACTTCACGATTGCGCTAGCCAAAGCGAAGGGGCGCGAACGTTCATGACTACTCCCTATAGGCAGTGAAGGACGCTCAGATACATGCGCTGGCTGCAACTCAGTGCAACCGGTTCTCGCGGCGCCAGATCGAGGACCTCGGTTTTACCGCGAAGGCCTTAGAAACATCGTCTGAGACTGGGCCGCCTCGTCCGTGTTGAGGAGGGCGTGTTCGCGCTCCCGCCGGCGCTCCCAAGTGATGACGCGCACTGGATGGGCGCGACTCACCGCGCCCGAGAGTTTCGTCAATCGCCTCAGCGCGGCCTGTGCGTGGGGCGTGCTGGGGTTCAGGCAATCTTTCGAGACGATCGTTCGCCCAGGTCGCGGCGGGCCAAAGCGCTGCGGTGCTATTTCAGCTTGAAGGCGCGGATCCGGTCCTTGTAGGCGCCCTTGTCGCGGGCGTAGACCCCGTGCGCGAGCGCCTGCACGATCGCGAGCAGCGAGGTGTTCGAGCGCGTGAACGAGGGACCGTTCGAGGAGTAGTAAAGCGTCAGGTCAGAGTGCTCGCCGATCTCCGAGAGGGTAGCGTCGGTGATCGCCATCGTTGTCGCCCGGCGGTGCTTGGCGAGCTTCATCGCCCGGACCACGATCGGGTGCGCCCGTCCCGCCGAGAAGGCGATCACGAGGCTGTCCTCGTCGACGCGGCTGAGGCGCGTGATCGAGTCCTGGCGCGGGCTCGCGATCACCTCGGCGCGAAGGTCGAGCAGCGCCAGCAGATGGCGCAGGTAGCTGCCGAAGAAGGCGAGCTGGTCCATGCCGACGATCATCACCCGCTGGGCGCCGGCGAGCGCGGTCACGCACGCCTCGACCTGCTCGCGGGTGAGGTTGCGGACGGTCTCCTCGACGTTGGCGTGGTCGGCGGCCAGGGCGGCCTCGAAGTCGGAGTGGTCGAAGTCGAACAGCGGCCCGGCGGTGTCGCCGCCCTCGGCCGCCTCGTGGTGGCGGTACTCCTCGATCGCGGCCTGCTGGAGCTCGGGGTAGCCCTCGAAGCCCAGCGCCTGCGAGAAGCGGACGACGGTGGACGAGGAGGTGTTGGCGCGGCGGGCCAGCTCCTCGGCCGTCTGGAACGCGGCCTCGTCGAGGTGGTCGACGATGTAGCGGGCCACATCCTTCTGGGAGCGCGAGAAGTCGTCGAAGCGCTCCGTGATGTAGGTCGAGAGGGTCTTGCCGTTTGGCCGCGTTGGGCGTCCGTTTCGCGTCGAGCGCGAGGTGGCCGGGCGTGTCTTTGTCGCAGTCTTGCTCACGGCCGGATAATTCGCCCCCGTCGCGGGTTTCCCTTCTGCGCGGGTTGCAGGCGATTACGCGATTGCAGCCGGCCCCGAGCCGCGGCGACGTCTTAGGGAGCGCCCGTGGGCGGGTTCTCGATCGTCGGCGGCGCCGCCTCGGGCGTCTGCTTGGCCGGTGGCCGGGCGTCGGCGGCGAGCTGGTCGCGCTCGCCAAGGATGCGGCTGCACTGCTCGAAGCCGACCTCCTTGGCGAGCTGCAGGCGGCGCACCTGGCCGTCGGCGACCGCCGCCTGTGCCTCTGCGTAGGCGAAGGCGTCGCGGTCGTCGACCGCGTCGAGGCCCGCCCTGATCTGATCGATCCCCTGCTCGCGCGCGTCCAGGTAGCGGTCGAGCGACCGCTGCAGCGCGACCGGGGCCCGCAGGTGGCTCACCTGGTCGAGCTCGTCCTCGGAGATCCGCAGCAGCTCGGAGGTCAGCGCGGACGCCTCGCCCCCGGTTGTCGGCCTGCTGCGCTGCAGCTCCTCGAAGGATCGTTGCGCCTGGGCGCAGATCTGGTCGCCCTGCGCCAGGAACTCGGCCTGCGGCAGCTCCTCGTCGGCGGCGGGCCCGAGGTCGAGGAGCAGCGTCAGGGCGACCAGGGCTCCGGCGACGACGATCACCAGGGCGATCCACCCGAGGCGTCGGTCGTTGCGCTCGGTGGGCGGGTACTCCATCGCCGCGGCAGCCTAACCAGCGGTGCTACTGGTACATCACGTAGTCGGGCTTCGGATCGAGCTTGAGCACCCCCTTGGGCCGCATCATCTCGTCGTCGAGCTTGTAGAACAGCGAGAAGCCGTTGAACAGGCGCGGTCTGCTCAGCTGGCGGTAGCCCGCCTTCTTCGCCGAGGGGCTGCCGATCCCGTCGAAGTTGAAGGTCACGTCGACGTCGTCGCGGCGCTTCACCTTGCCGTCCTTGGAGATCGATCCCTTGCGGAACTGGTGCACGATCATCAGCTTCTGTGGGAGGTCCTGGTTGCGGATGATCGACTGGATCTCGAGCGAGGCCTTGTTCAGCTTCTTGGCGCTGATCGAACCCTGCGTCTGGCCTGGAGTCCCGTGCTTGCCGACGTTCCACTCGGCGTCGATCGCGACGTCCACGTCGGGCTCGCGGATGAAGTTGCGCAGGTGCGAGATCTCGCTGATCACGTTCGAGCGCGCGGGCTGGATGTCGAGCACCAGGCGGCCGTTCATCCCCCGGATCTTGTTCAGGTAGCGGCGGATCACCTTGTCGGAGACGCGGGTGCGGCACTTGTCCCGGCGGTTCTGGCAGCTGGTGGCGATCACCGCGACCAGGTCGAAGCCGCCGATCACCGGTTTGTGGCTGAGATTGCGGTAGGGCTTGAGCTGCTTGCGCAGCTTCTTCGCCGCCCCCTTCAGCGACTTGCGGCCGAGCACGCCGAATCCGCCGGCGGCGCCGTAGAGCGTCAGCACCCGGTTCTGCGGGAACAGGGTGCGCGAGCCGCGCTTGGCGGCCGGCGGCGCCGGCACCGGCTTCGCCGCGGAGCCATGCTCGAGGAAGCGCCGCCCCCAGCGGTCTGCCTGGGCCGCCGTCGGGGGCGCCGGGCGAGCCGCGCCCGGCCCTTGGGCCGGCTGCGGCCCACCGGTGGCAAGCGCCGTCGCGACGCAGGCGGCGAACGTCGCCGCCGCCGCTGCGACGCCGAGTGTCCCTCGGTTCCGTTCGGTGCTGATCGAGCGCTCCCCTGCCATAGAGCTTCTAGACGGTAGCGAGCCTCGCTCCCAGGCGTGAAGGATGCTTCCCGGCCCCCCACGGCGCACGCCTGCCGGGGTAGGCTGGCCGCATGCGCTTGAGGCACGGACACGATCTGCGCCGGCAAGGGCGACGACCTCGTCCAGCCGGGTAGCGGCGCCGTCACGGCTGACCAGGCCGACGGCGGCTCCGGGAGGGACGTGCCCCACTACAACACGCCACGGTCGGCGGCATCACCCTCGACCTCGCCGCCGGAACCGCCACCGGCCCTTCGATCGGCAGCGACACCTTCAGCGGCTTCGAGGACGCCCAGTCATCCGAGGACGACGACACCCATGCCAGAAGCCTTTGCGGCGCCAGCCGTTTCTCCATGTCGAGCAGCCGCTCGCGACGCACGGTATTGCGAAACTCGGCGATTCACTCGCCGTCCGACATCGGTCGCGTGCCCGCTCCGTGGAGCGGCGATTCCCTCCGTAGAGGCATTGGCGTACATCCCCTCTTGATCGGCTCGTCAGCCGCGGGGTTGAGCGACTACGACCGCTGCGTCCGGAATACTCGCCCCGTGCCGGAGTCCACTCGAACGGGAAGCCGCGAGGTCCTGAGGGTTGCCCGCGGGGTCACGCCCACGCACTACTACCTGCGCTCACGGCTGACGGTCATCGTCGTCGCGACGGTCATTCTGGACACGATCGCGAGCGTGCTCATCCTTTTGTTCGAGCGACACGCGAACGGCACCGAGATCACGACGCTTGGAGACTCCGTCTTCTGGACGAGCACACAGCTCCTGACCGTCTCATCCCAGCTCCCAAACCCGATCTCGACGCCGGCGCGCGTGCTCGACGTTTTCCTCCAGGCCTACGCGATATCGATCGTCGCGATGCTCGCGGGCTCCTTTGGCGCGTTCTTACACCGCCGCGGCGTCGAGCGCGACCAGCTCGACGCCCAGAGCTAGTCGCCTACCGGCCTTGCGTTCGTGCCTGCTCAGCCGCGCAGCAGGCAGGCGGTGTAGTAGTTGACGTCGCCCCCCGTCACCGGATTGTCGTTCACGGCGTCGAAGGCGAGGCGATCGTCGGGAACGTTGTCCATGTCGTTGCCGAGATTCACGTCCCCGGGAACCGAGGCGGTCAGCCGGTAGTCCTGGACCGTCAGCGGAGCCTTGGGCTTCGCCCCACC
>JBKJZF010000092.1:0-3229 GCA_046715315.1 Solirubrobacterales bacterium
GACAAGCCGCTGGCGCAGCTGGACTCGGTCGCGGTCGAGCCGGAGGCGCAGGGGCGTGGAATCGGCTCGGCGCTGATCGAGTTCGGGCTGGCCCGAGCCCGCGGCGATGGGCATGGAGCGTTCCTCGAAACCGGAACCCGGCGCAACGTGCCTCTCTACGAGCGACTCGGGTTCCGGGTCGTCGAGGATGATGATGCGCCCGACGGCGGCCCCCACATCTGGTTCATGCGCTGGGGTCCGTGATCCCACCGAGGAGCTAGCTCCTCCTTTCCATGGAGGGTGTTGCACAAAGGGTGCGCGCGAGAGTCACACCTGCGCCCGCTGACGCGGCTTCCGCAACCAAAGCGGAAGCCTCCAGCACGCCTGAGTCCGTGCGTCGCAGGTAAATCGAATAGGTGGCGGGATTTGAACCCGCGACCTCCGGGTTATGAGCCCGGAAGCCCCGGTGACCCTTCACCTTGTTCGATTCCGGTAGGCCTCTTGATGAAGCGCACGGAGGGGGTGGCCGCTCAGGCGACCTTGGCGCTTGCCTTGACCGTGTCCTGTTTGCTCGGGTCCGTGACCGACGTCGCCGTCACGGTGCAGGCGCCGGTGGCGCCTGAGCGCGCGGTGCGCTTGGCTTTGAGGATCGCGCGGATGGTGGTGCTCGTCCCGGCCGCCACGGAGAGGGTCTCGTAGGTGCCGCCCTTGATGGCGGTGCTGATGTCGGTCGTCCCGGCAACCCCCTCGAGGTATTGGACTGTGAACCCGCGCGGGCCGGCGCAGCCCTGAAGCTGGAAACGGTCGGAGCGGTTGCCGTCGTTCTCCACCTCGATCGAGAACGTCTTTGCCTTGCCGGCCCGTACCTTCGTCGACGCCGTTTGGCCGCTGCCGGTCAGGTTGTAGATGCCGTCGCCCAGGTAGGAGGTCGACGTCGAGAGCTTGATTCGCCCGTCCGGCCTGTAGATCGGATCCCCGCTGCCGCCGCCCAGGCCGGTGAGATTCACGGCGTTTACGAAGTCGTTGCCGGCGAGGCTGCTACCGGCGCCATTGGAGCCGGAGTTGACGGTCGCACTGCCGACTAGGCCGCCAGGGGCAACGAGCGTGCCGAGGGTGTAGGACACGCTGGCAAACGTGACTCGGGCGGGCGACGTGCTTCCCGTTGTCACCGGAAAGATGGCAGCGGTTTCGGCCGGAGCGACCAGGGGCCCATTTGGGGTGGTGATGGTGAGCGGCGAGGTGTTGACGCTGCCCGCCCCAAGGCTGAGACCGCTCCCCACGTCGACCGTGGCCGACGGCACGCTGGCGAAGGTCGTCCGGAAGGCGGAAATCTGGGTTGCATAGGGGCTGAGCAGGATGATGGAACCGCCCGTGGGAGCCTGCATCCCCCCAACCTCCTGGAGCACGATGTCCCCGGCCGTGGAGGGGGTCGTTGGAGCGCTCGTCGCGGTGAAGAGCGACCTGTTCGGGGGAGCGATCGTTGCGTTAGCGACCGTCTGGCTCGTGAACCCGCTGTTGGTGCCGCCGCTGGCCAAGACGTCGACCGCATCGCCCGCAACCGGGCCGCTGCCCGCGACGTCGTAGTGGAGGGGCCCGAGGACGATCGTCGAGGCGGAGCTCGAAGGGGCGCTTATCGTCCACGTGGCTGTGGTCGCGCCGGCATCGAGGGTGGCATTGGAGGAGACGAGCTGAAGGTCGCCCGACGTCACCGAAGCGGCGGGCGGCGAGGCGAACGTGACGCCTGGCTCCTGTGATGCGATCGAGAACGTCGTGCCCGTCTTCAGCGTGCCCGGGGTCTCGGTGATCGTTAGGTTGGCCGCTGGCTGGTCCGTCGCACCCAGTTGCAGTACGGGTTGGCCGCCCGAGGTCGTGGCGGTGTTGCCGCCGACCGTCGCGTTGGTGACGCGCCCCGGATAGATGTACTCAGTCGCGGCACCGGTTGTGACCTTGGCCGAGACTGTGACGCCCCCCACCGGAGCCTGGCCGGTGTTGTAGACCAGGTTGCTGACCTGAATAGTCGAGGCGCTTCCGTTCGACGGGTCCTCGCGGTCGATGGTCACCTTGAAACCCGTGTCGTTCGGCTGCACGGGCCCGCCGGAGAGTCCCGTGACGCTAACCAGCATGCCGCCTCCGCTGACGGTCGGCGCTCCGGCAAGCCCGACGGTGTCAGCGCTGCCGAGGCTGTCCCGAATGGAGAACGTGATCACGTCACCGGTGTGGAAGAAGGTCTTGCTGGGCTCGGTGATCGTGAGGTCACCGGCCTGCTGGCTGAAGCCGGTGGCGCCCAGGGTGGGCTTGCTGATCGCCGAGTAGGTCGCCTGCGATGCGGTTCCCACTGCGTTGGCGTTGCTCACCGTGGCAGGCGATCCGGGCGATGCGATGATGCCCGCCGTATCGCTGACCCGTACGACGTTGTTGCCGGTCGCAGCTGCGGCATCGACGCTCGCCTGCAGCCGGCTGAGCGTGAGCACGCCCGGAAAGCTTCCGCTCGAAGCGCTGTCGATCGTGACGACGGCCAGGTCCTTGAGATTGCCGCTGCTGCTCCCGATCGCAGCCGTCCCGCTGAGCCCATGGGTGCCGCCGATGGCCGGCGACGAGGCCAGGTGGAAGGTCGATCCCCCTCCGCTGTCCGTGATCCGGTAGGTGATCACGTCGCCGACGGTCAACTGGCCCGCTGACTGCTCGGTGATGGTCACGTCCCCGAGCGGCGCCGAGAGGCCCTGGACGACCGGGAACGATTGCGCGGATGCGACGGTCGGCGCTGCCGCGGCGTCACTCGCCCCGCCGACCAGGAACGCGACGGCAACCGTCAGCAACACGGTGGCCGAGCGGACACGCAAAGTGGCAAGGGTGATGCCCATGATCCTGATATCGCCCCAATCAGGTGATCCCTTGAGCTGGGCCCTCAGCAGCGGTCAGCCAGCGGTTCTGGTCGGGAGCGCAGCAACCAGAAGCGATGGAGCCTGAGGGAAAGGCGGGAACCGCCATGTCGGCAGGTAATCGGAATACCCCTCCTGACCAGATCGACGGAACACCGCCATTCCAAGCGACATTCAGGCCTCAAGAGGAGCGCGCCCGACTGGACTCGAACCTGGTGACCTTCGGTTTCGTAGCTTTCGAGTCAGTCTCGCTGGCTAGCCCTCACGCGGCGACGGTCAGGGACGGCAGGGTCAGCCCTATCGAAATGGGAGGTACGCCTGGATGCCTTGGCTAGCCACAGGCCGCGTGATCCCCTTGCCTTGTATGGAGC
>JBKJZF010000093.1:0-6956 GCA_046715315.1 Solirubrobacterales bacterium
GTCATTCCCTGCAGCACAACAATAGATGGCACCTCCCCGGCCCAGGGCAGCAGGTGCCAGCAGAGTAGGAAGTGGGAAGTGCTACTGTCTACTTCTAGCTCAGATCCAACGCCGCCCCGACCGAAGGAGTCACCGTGTCAGCAACCGAGACCACCAAACAGGTCGTCAAGCCCGACTTCGGCGCGGCCCGCAAGCATCTGATCTTCACCCAGGAGCACGAGGATCTGCGCGAGTCGATGCGATCGTGGGTCCAGAAGGAGCTGGCACCCAACGTCGAGGACTACGAGGCGAACCTGTGGCCGGACTCGGCGCTTCGCCGCATGGCCGAGCTCGGCTTCGTCGGCCTCTGCTTCCCCGAGGAGTACGGCGGCCAGGGCGGCGACTACTACTACCCCCTCGTCCGCGCCGAGTGCCTCTCCTACTCAGGCTGTGGAGGCCTCAACATGGGGCTCGCGGTGCACACCGACATGGTCCTGCCACCGATCGAGATGCTCGGCACGGAGGAGCAGAAGCAGCGCTACCTGGTCCCGGGCATCAAGGGCGAGAAGATCGCCTCGCTCGGAATCACCGAGCCCGGTGCGGGCTCCGACGTCGCGGGCATCCGCACCACAGCTCGTCGTGACGGCGACGAGTACGTGATCAACGGCTCCAAGATGTTCATCACCAACGGCGCCCGCGCCGACTTCATCTTGCTCGTCACGAAGACCGACCCCGACGCCCGGCTTCAGCGTCTCCAGGACCCTGGAGAAGCTGGGCATGCACGCCTCCGACACCGCCGAGCTCTCCTTCGAAGACGTGCGCGTACCGGCTGAGAACCTCCTCGGGCAGGAGGGCAAGGGCTTCTACCACATCTCCTGGGAGCTCCAGGGCGAGCGCCTCGTGGGTGCGATCGGCTGCGTCGCCGGAGCCGAGCGGATCTTCGAACAAACCCTCCTCTACGCCAAGGACCGGGAGGCGTTCGGCCGCCCGATCGGCAAGTTCCAGGCCATCCGCCACAAGTTCGCCGAGATGGCGACCAAGATCGAGGCCTCGAAGCAGTTCAACTACGTCACCGCGTGGCGCTACGCCAACGGCGAGTACCCGGTCCGTGAGATAACGATGGCCAAGCTCTACGCCTCACAGATCGGCTGCGAGGTCGCCGACGAGTGCATCCAGATCCACGGCGGCTACGGCTACATGAAGGAGTACGAGATCGAGCGCGCCTACCGCGACGTCCGCCTCAACCGGATCGGCGGCGGCACCGACGAGATCATGCTCGAGGTGATCGGCCGCTCCTACGGGCTCTGAGCCCGGGCAGGGCTGTGGGTGCTGCTGCGCGAGCCCGAGGGCTCGCAGCTCAGTGCTTGAGCTCGCCCTTCAGCTTGTAGTTCACGAACGTCGGCGACCCGCAGCCGGTCCAGGGCTCCATGCCGGCCTTCATCTTCTCCCCGGAAGAGACGTCCTCCCAGCCACCCTCGTCGCCGAAGATCGTGAGCATGTACTTCACTTCGATGCCTCCTGTCTAGCCGCGACGCCGTTCGTCGCGATCACCCGAACGACGAATGGGAGGTGCCGAAATCGACAGCGGCCTACCTCACGTGGACTCCGGAGATCGCGCGGGCGATCACCAGCCGCTGGATCTCGGAGGTCCCCTCGAAGATCGTGTAGATCTTCGCGTCGCGGTGCATCCGCTCGACCGGGAACTCCCGGCTGTAACCGCTGCCCCCGAGGATCTGCATCGCCCGCTCCGTCACCCAGACGGCGACCTCGCCGGCCTTGAGCTTCGACATCGAGCCCTGGGCGGCATCGAAGTCCTTGCCCGCGCGCCCCATCCAGGAGGCATGCCAGACGAGCAACCTCGTGGCCTCGATCTCGAGCCGCATGTCGGCGAGCGTGAAGGCGATCGCCTGGTTCTCGATGATCGGCCTGCCGAACTGGACCCGCTGCTTGGCGTAGTCGAGCGAGTACTCGTAGGCGGCGCGGGCGATCCCGAGGGCCTGGGCGGCGACCGTGGGGCGCGAGAGCTCGAAGGTCCGCATCGCCGCCTGGCTCTTGGCGCTCTTGCCCTCGCGCACTCGCGCCAGGCGCTCGTCGAGCTTCTCCTTTCCGCCGAGCAGGCAGCTGCCGGGGATGCGGCAGTCGTCGAGGTGGACGTCGGCCGTGTGCGAGGCGCGGATGCCGTGCTTGCGGACCTTCGCCCCCTGCTCGAGCCCCTTGGTCTGAGGCGGGATGACGAAGGCGGCGTGCCCCCGCGACCCCAGCTCGCGATCGACGGTGGCGATGACGACGTGGACGTCGGCGATGCCGCCGTTGGTGACCCAGGGCGTCTGGCCGGTGATGACCCACTAGTCCATGGCCGCGTCGTAGCGGGCCGCGGTGCGGATCGCGGAGACGTCGGAGCCGGCGTCGGGCTCGGACGAGCCGAAGGCGGCGACCTTGACCTCGTCGGCGGTGCCGAAGCACCGTGGGACCCACTCGGCGAGCTGGTCGGGAGTGCCGTTGCCGAAGATCGCGGCGACGGCGAGCGAGGTGCCCATGATCGACATCCCGATCCCGGCGTCGCCCCAGAAGAGCTCCTCGTTGGCGATCGGCAGGGTGAGGCCGGAGGGGTCGGCCCAGAACTGGGCCAGGCCCTCGAACCCGTAGAGGCCGATCTTGGCGGCCTCCTGGATCACCGGCCAGGGGGTCTCCTCGCGCTCGTCCCACTCGGCGGCCGCCGGGCGGACGACGCCCTCGGCGAAGCCGTGGACCCACTCGCGGATGTCCTCCTGGTCCTGCGAGAGCTCCATCGAGAACGTGGGGGCGTCGGGCACTGCTAGTCCTCCTCTGGCATTCCTACTATGGGTAGGAAAATGTACGAGCTCGCCGCGACCCTAGTCAAGGTAATCGTCGCCGTGGCCGCCGTGATCGTCTTCGGCGCCGGCGTCCCCTTCGTCTGGATCTGGATCGGATCCCAGCTGCAGGGCGGGACGGCGCCGTCGTTCGGCGGCCTCGGGGTTGCCCTGCTGGGGATCATCGCCTCCTACGCCCTGCTCTTGATCGCCTTCGCCTGGGTGAAGGATCGCCTCGAGCCGCAGCAGGGCCCCGCCCGCCACGCCTGGAACCGCAGCCTCTCGGCCGAGCGCCGCCAGGGCCCGAGCGAGACGCACTCGATCGAGGACATCGCCGTCGCCGCCACCCTGGTGGTGGCGGTCGTCTTCACGGTCTGGTTCCTGCTCTTCGGCAACCCCGGCGTCCCGGTCGGCCCGTAGCGGCCGGCCGCCCCTCTGCCACAATTGCGGCGCTTGAGCGCTGAGATAATCAAGGACACCGGCGAGCGGGCGCTATTGCCCCCCTTCACCGACGAGCACGCCCAGCTTCGCGACTCGATCGGGCGCTGGGTTCGGGAGGAGATCGCGCCGAACGTCGACGAGTGGGAGCAGGCCCGGGAGTTCCCGCGCGAGCTCTACCTGCGCGCGGGCGAGCTCGGCTTCCTCGGCCTCAAGTACCCCGAGGAGCTGGGCGGCCAGGGCGGCGACTGCGTCCACGACGCGGTCTGGGCCGAGGAGCTGGCCGCTGCCGGCGCCTCGGGCGGGGTCGGCGCCGGGCTCGGCGCCCACACCGGGATCGCCACCCCGCCGGTGTTCAACTTCGGCACGCCCGAACAGCACGAGCGCTTCCTGCGACCGGCGATCCGGGGCGAGCGCATCGCCGCGCTGGGGATCACCGAGCCGGGCGCCGGCTCGGACGTCGGCTCGATCCGCACCCAGGCACGCAGGGTCGCCGGCGGCTACGTCGTCAACGGCTCCAAGACCTTCATCACCAACGGCGTCCGTGCCGACTTCCTCGTCTGCGCCGTGAAGACCAGCGACGAGGGGGGGCACGGCGGCATCTCGTTCCTCATCCTCGAGCGCGAGATGCCCGGCTACGAGGTCGCCCGCAAGCTGGAGAAGATGGGCTGGCACTCCTCCGACACGGCCGAGCTCTCGTTCACCGACGTCGAGGTCCCCGACGAGAACCTGCTCGGCGCGCAGGACCGCGGCTTCTACCTGATCATGGCCAACTTCGCCTGGGAGCGGCTGTTGATGTCGCTCGGCGCCGTCGGCGGGATGCAGCGCCTGCTCGACGCCGCGATCTCCTATTCGCTCGAGCGCCAGGCCTTCGGGCGGCCGATCGGAAACTTCCAGGTGACCCGCCACAAGGTCGCCGAGATGGCGACGAAGCTGGAGCAGTCGCGCGCGCTCACCTACACCGCGCTGCGCCGCTACGCCGCCGGCGAGGACGTGGTCCGCGAGGTGGCGATGGCGAAGCTGCTCACCCAGCGGGCCTTCCTCGAGGTCGCCGACGAGTGCCTGCAGATCCACGGCGGCTACGGCTACATGCGCGAGTACGGGATCGAGCGCGCGGTCCGCGACGCCCGCCTGGGCCCGATCGGCGGCGGCACCGACGAGGTGATGAAGGAGATCCTCGGCAAGCAGCTCGGGCTCTAGGTGACCTGCCCACAGACGTCGTGAACGCTGGGCCCGAGCCGCCTGCCTCCGGTCCGGGGGAGGCCGGTCAGGCCACCGAGAAGCGCGTCACCTGTCAACCCCTCGGCGCCGCCGCAGGCGCCGCCCGGGTAGCGTGCCGCCCGCACGACGCACGCGAGCCAAGGAGATGGACGAGCACATGGGACTGCTGGAGGGAAAGAGCGCGATCATCACCGGGTCCGCTCGCGGGATCGGGCGCGCCACGGCCGAGCTGTTCGCGAGCGAGGGAGCGCAGGTCGTGATCAACGACCTCGACGGCGACGTCGCCGAGCAGACGGCCTCGGAGATCGGCGGCGAGACCTCGGTCTTCGCCGGAGACCTGACCAAGCCGGGGACCCCCGATGAGCTGGTCAAGAGGGCCCTCGACGACTTCGGCAAGGTCGACATCGTCGTCAACAACGCCGGCTACACCTGGGACGGCGTCGTCCACAAGATGACCGACGAGCAGTTCCAGGCGATGCTCGACATCCACACCATCGTCCCCTTCCGCATGGTCCGCGCGATCGCGCCGTCGTGGCGCGAGGCCGCCAAGGCCGAGCTGGGAGAAGGGCGGGAGGTGTTCCGCAAGATCATCAACGTCAGCTCGATCTCGGGGACGATGGGCAACGCCGGCCAGGCCAACTACTCGGCCGCCAAGGCCGGGGTCGTGGGCCTGACGAAGACGCTCGCCAAGGAGTGGGGGCAGTTCAAGATCAACTGCAACGCGGTCGCCTTCGGCTTCATCGAGACCCGCCTGACCCAGGCCAAGGAGAAGGGCGAGACGATCGAGATGCCTGACGGCGAGCAGGTGGAGCTGGGCATCCCCGAGCAGATGCGAGCGATGGCGGCGATGATCATCCCGATGGGTCGTGCGGCGCAGCCTGAGGAGGCCGCGAAGCCGGTCCTCTTCTTGGGCTCGGAGCTATCCAACTACGTCCACGGCCAGGTCCTCAACGTGACCGGTGGCCAGTTCGGGGGCATGACCACCTGAGGCGGCTCGGCTAGCCGTCGGCCTTGGGCCGGCGCTCCTCGGCGGGGGGCTCGCCCGCCTCGCCCGCCACGGCCTGCGGTGGCCAGGAGCCGAACCAGTTGTCGCGGGCGCCGTCCATGGTGATCACGCACCCGGAGAAGAAGTCACCGGCCGGCGAAGCGAGGTAGGCGACCATCCAGGCCCACTCCTGCTCGCTTCCCATGCGGCCGAGCGGGACCGTTCGCGGGACCCCCTCGACGACCGCGGGCGGGTACTTCGTGCGCAGCGTCTCGGTGTCGAACTGCCCGGCGGCAAGCGCGCAGGTCCTGATCTGAAAGCGCGCCCACTCGACCGAGAGCGTTCGCATCATGTTCTCGACCGCGGCGCGACCCGCGCCGGAGTGGACCATCCCCGGCATCCCGTTGTGGGGCGAGAGGGTGACGCTGAGGACCTTGCCGCCGCCCTGGGGGATGAAGGCCTTGGTCGCGGCGGCGTGGGTCATCAGCCAGGTGCCGGTGACGTTGAGCTCGATCACCGTCCGAAAGCCCTTCGGCGTGATCGCCTCAGCCGGGCTCAGGAACTGCCCGCCGGCGTTGTTGACCAGCACGTCGAGGCGGCCGTGGCGCTCGAGGATCTCGTCGACGAAGCCGTCCACGGCGTCGGAGTCACGGATGTCGATCGCCGCCGACGAGGCGGTGCCGCCGCCGGCCTCGATCTCGGCCACGGTCTCGGCGATCGGCTCCGGCCGCCGGCCGCAGACCGCGACCGCCGCCCCCAGGCGGGCGAGCTCGAGCGCGGTCGCCTTGCCCAGGCCCGTGCCGGCCCCCGACACCGCGCACACCTGCCCGTCGAGCAGTCCGGGCCTGAAGATGCGGGACGGCTCGGCCATGCGCGCGGAGCTTATCCGCGCCGATACCCTGATCGGCGGTGAAGGTGCACGCTGAAGCGAAGCCGCTGAGCGCGCCGCTTCCGGGGGGAAAGCCCGGGGCGAGCGTCGTCGTCGAGCCGCTCAAGGTGGGCGAGGTCCAGTTCCCGCACGGGTTCGTCGAGCGCCCGGGCGGGCGCCTGGAGACGGCGCGGATCCTGGCAACCCCGCGGTCGCGCTGGTGGTGGGTGCCCTGCCCCGCCTTCCTCGTTCGCCACCCCACCTACGGCCCGTTCGTCGTCGACACCGGGCTGCACTCCTCGGTCTCGGCGAAGCCGGTGGCCAACCTCGGCCGCGCCATCTCCTGGTTCTCGCGCCCCCGGCTTGAGCCGGGCCAGGATCTGCCGACACAGCTGCGCGAGCGCGGCGTCGACTCGCGGGCGCTGAAGCTGGTGGTGATGACCCACCTGCACTTCGACCACTCCTCCGGGATGGCCGAGTTCCCCCGGGCGACGTTCGTCCTCTCCGAGGACGAGTGGATCGCGGCGACTACGGACTCCAGGCCAATCATGCGGAGCTACCGCCCGGAGCACTACGACTACGTCTTCGACTACCGCACAGTCGCCTACCGCGACGGGGTCGAGTCCTACTCGGC
>JBKJZF010000094.1:0-9529 GCA_046715315.1 Solirubrobacterales bacterium
CTCCAGGGCCGAGCGCAGCCCCGGCTCGAGCGGCGGGCCGGTGGAGCGCACCGAGACCGCGCCGACGCCGAGCAGCTCGTCGAGCACGTCCTGGGCGTCGCGGACGAGCAGGGCGCCGTCGCGCAGCAGCTCGTGGGGGCCGGCCGAGACGCGCGAGTGGACCTCGCCCGGGACCGCGGCAACCGTCCGCTGCAGTCCCAGCGCGGCGTCGGAGGTGTGACGCGACCCCGACCGCCGGGCCGCCTCGACCACGACCGTGACCTCGCTCAGCGCCGCCATCAGCCGGTTGCGCGCCGGGAACTGCCACCGAGCCGGCCTCTGCCCGGGGGAGGCCTCGGAGACGCTTGCGCCGCCGGAGGCGAGGATTCGCCGGTGCAGGCCGGACGCGCTCGGGGGATAGGCGACGTCGGGGCCGCCGGCGAGCACCGCCACGGTGGTCCCCTCGGCCTCGAGCGCGCCGCGATGCGCGGCGGAGTCGATGCCGAAGGCCATCCCGCTGACCACTGTCACCCCCGCCGCGGCGAGCGTGGCGGCGAGCTCCTCCGCGACCCGGCGCCCGTAGGCGGTCGCCCGTCGAGCGCCGACGATGGTCACCGCCGACCGGGGATCGAGCCCGGCGACCGCGCCTTGGTCGCCGACCCCGTAGAGGCGCGCCGGAGCGTCGTCGAGATCGCGCAGCCCGGGCGGATACGCCGCTTCGCGGAGATCCATCGTCCACGCCGCGTGTGTCGCCTTCACGTGCCGGCCTCGGGCCCGCGCCGGCGTAGCGTCAGCGCCTCGACGACGTGCCGGGCGCCGATCGCGCGCAATTCATCGAGGTCGGCCAGGGTGCGAGCGACCCGGACCACGCGGTCGTGGCCGCGGCCGGTCAGCCCCAGGCGGCGCTGGCCGGCGTCGAGCGCGAGCCTCGCGCCCGCATCGAGCGGGGCGTGGCGGGCCAGCTCCGCAGAGGTCAGCTCGGCGTTGCAGCGCCCCGGGCCGAGGCGGTCCTCCTGGCGGGCGCGGGCAGCCGTCACCCGCCGGCGCACGATCTCCGAGCTCTCGCCGCGCTCCACCGCCATCGCCCTCGCCGAAGGCTGCTGGACCGTGACGGAGATGTCGATGCGGTCGGCGAGTGGGCCGCTCAGGCGCCCGCGGTAGCGCCGCAGCGCCGCCGGCGCGCACTCGCAGTCCTCCCCCTCCGAGCGCCCGCCGCAGGGACACGGGTTGGCCGCGGCGACGAGCATCACGCGGCACGGCAGCCGGGCGCTGTGGCGGGCGCGCGCGACGACGATCTCGCCGTCCTCAAGCGGCTGGCGCAGGGCCTCGAGCGCGTCCCGGGAGAACTCCGCCAGCTCGTCGAGGAAGAGCAGGCCCCGGTGGGCCCGGGTGAGCTCACCCGGTCGTGGCGGGGAGCCGCCGCCGACCAGCCCGGCGGCGGAGATCGTGTGGTGCGGGTGGCGGAAGGGCCGGCGGCGGGCCTCGGCCAGGCGGGGCGCAGCGCCGCAGGCGCTCGCGACCCGCATCACCTCGACCACCTCCGTTGTCGCCAGCGGGGGCAGGATCGAGGGCAGACGCCTGGCGGCCATCGACTTGCCGGCCCCGGGCGGGCCGGTGATCAGCAGGCTGTGCCCACCCGAGGCCGCGACCTCGAGGACTCGCCGCAGGAAGGGCTGGCCCTTGATCTCGGCGAGGTCGGGCATCGGGCCGGCGGCCTCGGGCTCCTCCAGCCGCGGCGCGGGCGTCGGCGCCGGCTGGTCGTCGGTGTCGAGCGCAGCGAGCTGGCCCAGGTTCGCCAGCCCGAGCACCTCCACCCCACCCTCGGCCGCGGCCCCGTCTCGCCC
Organism: Solirubrobacterales bacterium; assembly: GCA_046715315.1. Lineage (GTDB taxonomy): Bacteria > Actinomycetota > Thermoleophilia > Solirubrobacterales > 70-9 > JBDTSW01. The sequence goes on from JBKJZF010000094.1 coordinate 1,824, forward strand.
GGCGAGGTTGGCCAGGGCGGCCTCCTGGGCGTTCGCCTCCGGGACCGCGATCCGCGCCAGGCCGCTGCGGCGGGCGCGCTCGGCCATCGCCAGCGTCCCGGGCACCGAGCGGATCGATCCGTCCAGGGCCAGCTCCCCAACCAGCCCCAGCCCACGCAGGCGATCCGGCGATAGCTGCTCCGAGGCGGCGAGCAGGCCGGCGGCGATCGCCAGGTCGAAGCCGGGGCCCGCCTTGGGAAGGTTCGCCGGCGCGAGGTTGACCGTGATCCGGCGCTGGGGGAACTCGAAGCCGGCGTTGGCCAGCGCCGCCCGCACCCGTTCGCGCGACTCGCGCACCGCCGCGTCGGGCAGGCCGACGATCGCGAACGACGGCAGCCCGCGGCGGACGTCGACCTCGACGCGGACCTGCGACGCCTCGACCCCGAGTAGGGCGAAGGTGCGGGCGGTGGCGAGCACCCGGCCAAAGCTAGGCGGGGCCCGCACGCGCGGGGCGCGGCGATCGTGCCGGATGCATCGCACACTCGCCACGATCGGCGAGTCTCGCGCGGGCGTCGGGCGCCTAGCCTCGTCGAGATGACCGCGGCACGCCAGAGCCTGGGCCGGCGGGCCGAGGACCTGGTCGCCGCTCGCCTTCGCCGAGAGGGCTGCGCGGTGCTGGAGCGAAACGCGAGACCCGCCGGCGTGCGGGGGGAGATCGACATCGTCGCCCTCGACCGGGGCGTTCTGGTCTTCGTCGAGGTGAAGGCGATCCGCGAGGGCAACCTCGCCGGGCCGGAAGACCCCGTGCTGATGGTCGGCCCCCGCAAGCAGGCCAAGCTCCACTCGCTGGCGGCGGCGTGGATCCACGAGCGCCGGCCCGGCGCCCCGGGCGGGGTGCGCTTCGACGTCGTCGGCGTGACCATCGCGGCCAACGGCTCGGTCGCCCGCTGGAACCACCTCGAGGGCGCGTTCTAGATCTACTAGCCGAGCTGCAGCTGCGAGTAGGCGATCGACTGGAACGAGCGGCGGTGAAGGCCCGACGGCCCGGTGCGCAGGATCGCCTCGCGATGGCCCGGGGTCGAGTAGCCCACGTTCTCGGAGAACCCGAAGCCGGGGTAGTCGGCGTCCGCCCGGTGCATGTAGCGGTCCCTGGTCACCTTGGCGATCACCGAGGCGGCCGCGATCGCGGCGCTGCGCGCATCGCCCTCGATCACCTGGCGATGCTCGACGGCGCAGTCCGGAAGGGCGAAACCGTCGACCAGGCAGATCGCCCCGGGGCGCGCCACGCGCTCGAGGCTGCGGCGCAGCGCGGCGATGTTCGTCACGTGCAGGCCGCGGGAGTCGATCCCGCGAACGCAGCGGACCGTCACCGCGACGCGCTCGGCGGCCCGCACGACGATCGGGTAGAGCGCCTCTCGCTGCTCGGTGGTGCGTTGCTTCGAGTCGTCGAGGTCACCGAGGGCACGGCGGTCGCGGAGGCTGAGCCGCTCGTAGTCGATCAGGACCGCCGCGGCGACCAGCGGCCCGGCCAGCGAGCCGCGGCCAGCCTCGTCGGCGCCGGCGACGTAGCGCGCGCCGAGCTCGCGGTCGAACCGGAAGAGCTTGGCCGCACGCCTTCGGCGGCGCTTGGCGGCCGCCTTAGAGGAGGCCGATGCGGTCGACCGGCCAGTAGGTGAAGAAGGCCTGTCCGATGATCCAGTCGCGGGGGACGGGACCCCAGTAACGGCTGTCGTCGCTCGACCCACGGTTGTCGCCCATCATGAAGTAGTGGTCGGGTGGAATGGTGATCTCACCTTTGAGGTTGCAGCTGCTCGAGTCCCCGCAGGGCTTGATGAAATCCTCGTCGCCCTGGATCTCGCCGTTGACGACGGGATGCCCGTCCTCGACGCTGAGGGTGTCGCCCGGCACCGCCACCACCCGCTTGATGAAGTTGGTCTCGGACTCTTTGTCCGTCGGCAGCGGACACGCCTGGGTGCTGGGGTCATAGGTCGCCTCGTCGTCGTCGGTGGCGCCATCGTTGGTGCGCTTTGCCCCGCACTGGTTCGTGTCCGCGCCCTGCGGCGGGTGGAAGACGACGATGTCGCCGCGATCTGGATCGCTGAGGTGGTAGTTGACGCGGTTGACGAGGACCCGCTGGCCCACGTCCAGGGTGGGCTCCATCGACTCCGAGGGGATCTGGTACGGCTTGACCACGAACGCCTGGATCACGAGCGCCAGGCCGATCGCCATCGCGACGATCAGGATCAGCTCGAGGAACGCGCCCCGGCCCGTTGTCGGGCGCGGGATCAGCTCTTTTCCTCGGGAACCACTCCGCCGACATCCTCCGGAGCAGACTCTCCGCCGACATCCTCCGGAATAACTCCGCCGACATCCTCAGCTTCGCTTCCGGTGTCGTCGGGTTGCGACGCGTCCGGGGCGGCAGGTTCATCCGCCTGCTCTGCGACTTCGTCGCTAGCCCCGGCGGGCGTGTCGTCGGCCGAAGCCTCCTCGGCAGAGGCTTCCTCGGGCGCGACCTCCTCGGCCTCGCTCTGGGCGACCCCCTCGGAGTCGAGCGCCTCGCCCTCCTGCTCGGGCGCGATCACCAGGTCGTCCTCGATGCCCCAGCGGCGCTCCGCCACACGGGCGCGCTTTCCGACCCGGCCGCGCAGGTAATACAGCTTGGCCCGGCGCACGTCGCCGCGGCCGACGACCTCGAGCTTGGAGATCTTCGGCGAGTGCACCGGGAAGATCCGCTCGACGCCGACACCGAAGGACTGCTTGCGGACGATGAACGTCTCGCGCGCCCCCGATCCCTGGCGGCCGATGACGATGCCCTCGAAGACCTGGGTGCGGCTGCGGGTGCCCTCGACCACCTAGAAGTGGACGCGCACGCGATCGCCCGCGTCGAAGCGCGGTACCCGGCGAAGTTGCCGGCGCTCGATGCCCTCGATGATCGTGCTCATGGAAAACGCGCGTGCCTCGTTTGGGGCCCGCGCGGTCGGCGAATACTAGCGGTCGTCTCGCTCGCGGCTGCGGCTCAGGCGCCACTCTCGGACGCGCTGGTGATCACCGGACAAGAGCACGTCGGGAACCTCCCATCCGCGGTAGTTCGCGGGGCGCGTGTAGTGCGGGTACTCGGGAGCCCCTCCGAGCGCCTCCGAGAACGATTCCTCGAGGGCGCTGTCCGCATGCCCGAGAGCGCCGGGCAGCTTGCGGATGATCGCGTCGGCGACCACCATCGCGGCCGGCTCGCCGCCCGAGAGCACGTAGGGCCCGATCGAGCCCGCGTCGGTGGCCAGGTGCTCGCGGACGCGCTCGTCGACTCCCTCGTAGCGGCCGCACAGCAGGGCGATGCCGGGCTCTGCGGCGAGCTCGCTCGCGAGCGCGTCGTCAAACTGGCGGCCGGACGGCGTCAGCAGGACGACGCGAGACGGAAGCGGGCCCTCCCCGTAGGCGGCCGCGAGCGCGGCGTCGATGACGTCGACTCGCATCACCATTCCGGCACCGCCGCCGTAGGGGGTGTCGTCGACCTGCCCCGCATTCAGCGGGGTGGAATCGCGGTAGTTGAAGAAGCGCAGCTCGTTGCCTCGCTCGCCCGCGTTGCGGACGTGGCGCTGCGAGCGGAACCACTCGAACCACTCGGGAAACAGAGTGAAGACGTCAGTCGTCAATAATCTCCACGAGGACGCGCCGGTCCTCGCGGGTGGCCGCGGCCTTGGCGACCGTGCGGATCGCGTTCGCCACGCGCCCGCTGCGACCGATGACGCGCCCGAGGTCGTCCTGGGCGACCCTCACCTCGAGCACGGTCTCGCCGTCATCGTCGAGCTCGTCCACCCGCACCGAGTCAGGGTCGGCGACAAGGGCGCGGGTGATGAACTCGACCAGCTCGCGCATCGCGGCCGGGGCCGGGGCTAGGAGCCCGCGGCCTTGATCCCCTTGGTGCGCAGCAGCCCGGCGACGGTGCGCGTGGGTCGCGCGCCGTGCTCGAGCCAATGGCGAGCGCGGCCCTCGTCGATCTCGATCAGCGAGGGCTCGTGCTGCGGGTTGTACTGGCCGATCGTCTCGATCGTGCGGCCGTCGCGCGGGGAGCGGCGGTCAGCGACGACGATTCGCCAGATCGGGTTCTTGCGCGAACCCACCCTTCTAAGTCTCATTCGAACCATTGCGGCCGCGGAGGTTAGCGGCTACCTCATGCCCCGCATCAGCTGCTGGGGGTCTGGCATCTTCCCCTTCGCCAGCTGGGCCATCATCTTCTTCATCTGGCCGAACTGCTTGACGAGCTGGTTGACGGCCTGCACCGTGGTCCCCGATCCCAGTGCGATTCGCTTGCGGCGTGAGCCGTCGATCATCTCGGGCCGGGCGCGCTCGGCGGGGGTCATCGAGAGGATGACCGCCTCGAGGCGGTCGAGCTCGCCCTCGTCCATGTTCGCCGACCTGAGCTCCTTCAGGGCCTTGCCCATCCCGGGCATCATCCCGAGGACGTTGCTCAGCGGGCCCATCTTGCGCACCTGGCGCATCTGCTGGAGAAAGTCCTCGAGGGTGAACTGCTGCTTTCGGATCTTGCGCTCGAGCTCGGCGGCCTGATCGGCGTCGGAGACCTCCTCGGCCTTCTCGATCAGGGACATGACGTCACCCATGCCGAGAATCCGCGAGGCCATTCGCTCCGGGTGGAAGCGCTCGAGCGCGTCGAGCTTCTCGCCGGTGGAGGCGAACAGGATCGGCTTGCCGGTGACCGCCTTCACCGACAGCGCGGCGCCGCCGCGGGCGTCGCCGTCGAGCTTGGTCATCACCACGCCGTCAAACTCGGCGTACTCGGCGAACTGCTCGGCGACGTTGACCGCGTCCTGGCCGGTCATCGCGTCCACCGCCAGCAGCACGTCGTCGGGCTTGGCCCGCTTCTTGATCTCGGCCAGCTGCGCCATCAACTCCCCGTCCACGTGCAGGCGGCCGGCGGTGTCGACGATCAGCACGTCCCTACTCTCGGCGCGGGCCTGCCCCAGCGCCCACTCGGCGATGTCCACCGGGTCGCGCTCGGTGCCCTGCTCGTAGACCTTGGCCCCGGCGCGCTCGCCCAGGGTGACGAGCTGCTCGATCGCGGCGGGACGCTGGGTGTCGCAGGCGGCCAGGCCGACGCGCTTTCCGTCTTTGGCAAGCAGCTGCGCGAGCTTGGCGCAGGCCGTCGTCTTTCCCGAGCCCTGGAGGCCGGCCATCAGGACCACTGTCGTGCCGGTGGGGGCGAAGGCGAGCTCGCTGCTGGAGCCGCCCATCAGCGCCGCCAGCTCCTCGTTGACGATCTTCACCACCTGCTGTCCGGGGTTGAGCGAGTCGAGCACGCCGGCGCCGAGGCAGCGCTCCTTGACCTGGGCGGTGAACGACTTCACCACCTTGAAGTTGACGTCGGCCTCGAGCAGCGCCAGCCGGATCTCCCGCATGGCGGAGTCGACGTCGGCCTCGGTCAGCTTGCCGCGGGAGCGAACGTCGGAGAGCGTCGCCTGCAGACGGTCGGAGAGCTGGTCGAACATCGGCCCAGGTTAGACGCCGACGAGGGCCGCGGCGAACTCGCGGGCGTCGAACGGGCGCAGGTCCTCGAGCCCCTCCCCCACGCCGATCAGCTTCACTGGGATCTGAAGCTCGCGGGAGATGGCGAGGGCGATGCCGCCCTTGGCGGTGCCGTCGAGCTTGGTCAGCACGACCCCGGTCACCTCGACCGCCTCGGCGAACGCCTTCGCCTGGCGCAGGCCGTTCTGGCCGGTGGTCGCGTCGATCACGATCAGCGTCTCCTGCGGCGCACCATCCATCCGCTTTGCGGCCACCCGGCGCACCTTCGAGAGCTCCTCCATCAGGTTGCCGTGCGTCTGCAGGCGACCGGCGGTGTCGGCGATCACCACGTCGATGCCGCGCGCCTCGGCGGCGCCGATCGCGTCGAAGACCACCGCCCCGGCGTCGCCGCCGGGCGTGCCCTTGACGATCTCGACGTCCGAGCGCTGGGCCCAGGCCTCGAGCTGCTCGATCGCCGCCGCCCGGTAGGTGTCCGCGGCGGCCACCAGCACCGACAGACCCAGCTCCCGGCGAAGATGCCATGCCAGCTTGCCGATCGTGGTCGTCTTGCCGGTGCCGTTGACGCCCACGACCATGATCACGGCAGGGCTCTGCGTGAGGTCGATGCGGGCGCCCGAGCTTGACGCCATCTCGGCCAGCAGCGCCACCAGGCGCTCGCGCACGTCGTCGCCTCCACTGAGCTCGCCGGCCTCGACCTCGACCTCGAGGCGCCCGACGACCTCTGCCGTGGTTGGCGCGCCCACGTCGGCGAGGATCAGCGCCTCCTCGAGGCGTTCGAAGGCCTCGGCATCGAGCTTGTCGAAGACGCTCGACTCCAGCTCGGCCTGGAGGGCCTGGCGGCTGCGCGAGAGGCTCTCGCGCAGGCGCTTGAAGCGTCCTCCGCGCGCCGGCTCGTCGCCGGCCCCCCCGTCCGCCCCGGCGGTTGCCGAGGCGTCGTGCGCTCCGTCGCCGAGATCGAAAGCCTCTAGCCAGTCGCGGGCCACGACCGGCAGGCTAGCGGGCGTACTTCAGGCCGCCTCGGCTTCGGCGGCCGACAGCTCGGCCTGCTCGCCGTCGCCCGCCTGGAGCATCCGCCGTGAGACCACCTTGGTCACGCCGCCGCCTCCCATCGAGACTCCGTAGAGCACGTCGGCGGCATCCATCGTCCGCTTCTGGTGGGTGACGATGATGAACTGGGCGCGGTCGGAGAAGCGCCGCACGAGCTGCAGGAAGCGGTCGATGTTGGCGTCGTCGAGCGCGGCCTCGACCTCGTCGAGGATGTAGAAGGGCGAGGGGCGGGCGAGGAAGACGGCGAAGACGATGGCCAGGGCGACGAGCGACTTCTCACCGCCCGAGAGCAGCGACAGGCGGCGAGTCGCCTTGCCGGCCGGGGTGACCTCGATCTCCACCCCCTGGGCCTGGAACTCAGGCTCATCGGAGTCACCGCGGCCCGCATCAGACTCCTCAGCTCCACCCAGAACAAGGCGTGGGCCCTTTTCCGTCACCAGGCGGAGGCGGCCGCGGCCTCCGGGGAAGAGGTGCTCGACCAGCTCGCCGAAGTTCTTCTGGGCGGCTTCGAAGGTTTCCTCGAAGGCCTCTTCGATGCGGCGGTCGGTCTCGCGGATCAGCCCCCCCAACTCGCCCAGCGCGGCCTCGAGGTCGGCGCGCTGTTCCTCGAGCTCGGTCACGTGGGCGAGCGCCTCCTCGTACTCGCGCTCGGCCAGCGGGTTGACCGGCCCGAGCTGCTCGCGCCTGCGCGCCAGCCGCTCGAGCTTGCGCTCGATCTCCTCGCGCTCCTGCACCGACAGCGGCTCGGTGGCCGCTGCCAGCTCGCGCTCCAGTCGGGCGGCGCTCCGCTCGAGCTCCGCCGTGGTCTCGTCGCGGCGGTCGCGCAGATGGGCCGCCCGGACCTCGGCCTCGGTCACCGACTCGCCCGTCGCCCGCAACCGCGCTTGAAGCTCGGCCTCGGCGCGCGAGCACGCCCGCAGCTCGTCGGCAACATCGTCGCCGGTGCTCTCGCCCAGCATCGAGCTCTCCAGAGCCGTCGCGCGCTCGCCGGCGGCGTCGCGGGCGTCGGCCACCGCCTCGAGCAGCTCACCCATCGCGGCGACGATCTCGGCCTGGGCCTCGACGCTCGATCGCAGCGAGTCCTGGCGGCCGCGGTCGAGGATGCCCTCCACCCGCCGCGCCTCCTTGACGGTGCGCTCGGC
>JBKJZF010000095.1:0-6077 GCA_046715315.1 Solirubrobacterales bacterium
GTGGAAATCAAGCCAGACGAGATCTCGAAGATCCTGCGCGAGCGGATCCAGGGGATGGATGCCGGAGAGGCCGACCTCTCCGAGGTCGGCACCGTGCTATCGGTCGCCGACGGCATCGCCCGCGTCCACGGGTTGGAGAACTGCATGGCGCTGGAGATGCTCGAGCTGCCGCACGGCGTCACCGGCCTCGCGCTCAACCTGGAGCGCGACAACGTCGGCACCGTGCTGTTCGGCGAGTGGGACAAGATCGTCGAGGGCGACACGGTCAAGCGCACCGGCCAGCTGCTCGAGATCCCGGTCGGCGAGCAGCTGCTGGGCCGGATCGTCGACCCCCTCGGCCGCCCGCTCGACGACAAGGGCGAGGTCTCGACCTCGGAGACACGCCCGGCCGAGTTCAAGGCCCCGGGCGTGGTCGAGCGCCAGCCCGTGACCACCCCGGTGCAGACCGGGATCAAGGCGATCGACGGGATGATCCCGATCGGGCGCGGCCAGCGCGAGCTGATCATCGGCGATCGCCAGACCGGCAAGACCGCGATCACGATCGACACGATCATCAACTCCAGGGACAAGGACCTGATCTGCGTCTACGTCGCCATCGGGCAGAAGAAGTCGACGGTCGTCCAGGTCGCCCAGACCCTGGAGGACAACGGGGCGCTCGACAACACGATCATCGTCGCCGCTCCCGCCGACGAGGCGGCGCCGATCAAGTTCATCGCCCCCAACGCGGGCTGCGCCATGGCCGAGCACTTCCTCTACAACGCCAAGGACGCCCTGTGCGTCTACGACGACCTCACCAAGCACGCCTACGCGTACCGCCAGATGTCGCTGCTGCTGCGGCGTCCTCCCGGCCGCGAGGCCTACCCTGGCGACGTCTTCTACCTGCACTCGCGGCTGCTGGAGCGGGCCGTGCGCCTCAACGATGAGCGCGGCGGGGGCTCGCTGACGGCGCTGCCGATCATCGAGACGCAGGCCAACGACGTCTCCGCCTACATCCCGACCAACGTGATCTCGATCACCGACGGGCAGATCTTCCTCGAGTCCGACCTCTTCTTCTCGGGCGTGAGACCGGCGATCAACGTCGGCATCTCGGTCTCGCGGGTGGGCGGCAACGCGCAGACGAAGGCGATGAAGAAGGTCGCCGGAAAGCTCAAGCTCGACCTCTCGCAGTACCGCGACCTCGAGGCCTTCGCCCAGTTCGGGTCGGAGCTCGACCCCGAGACCCAGCACCAGCTCGCCCGAGGCGAGCGGCTGGTCGAGCTGCTGAAGCAGAACGAGCGCAACGCGCTCTCGGTCGCCGACCAGGTGGCGTCGATCTATGCCGGCACGGGTGGATACCTGGACCGGATCAAGGCCGAACGCGTCCAGGACTTCCTCCAGGACCTGCTGTCGCGACTGAAGACCGAGTCGAAGGAGCTGATGGACAGGATCAACGAGGGGCAGCTCTCCGACTCAGACGAAGAGGAGCTGGGCAAGGCGATCGCCGAGATGATCGACGACTTCGGCCCCGACTTCGACGGTGAGGGCAACCCGCTCGAGGAGGGCGAGTCCGACCGCATCAAGTCCGAGGCCGAGCACGCGACGCCGGGCCTCGCGGCGGAGGCAGTGAGCGCCTAGCCGGCCTCTTCTGATGGCAACCCAAAAGGAAGTCAACAGCCGGATCGCGGCCGTCAAGAACGTCCACAAGATCACGCGGGCGATGGAGATGGTCGCCGCGGCGCGCCTGCGCCGGGCCGAGCAGCGGATCGCGGCCACCCGCCCCTACGCGCAGGCGATCCGCAAGATCACCCAGCAGGTCGCCGAGGCCGACGAGGGCCTGATCGCCCGCGTGCCGCTGCTGCAGGAGCGCGAGCAGATCTCGAGGGTCGGGATCCTGCTGGTCACCGGCGACCGAGGCCTCGCCGGGGCCTTCAACACCCAGATCATCCGCGAGGGGCTGCGGCTGAAGCGCGAGTACCGCGACGCCGGGACCGAGGTGATCTACTCGGTGGTGGGGCGGCGTGGCAACTCCACCCTGAACTTCCGCGGAGAGCAGGTCGAGCACTCCTACATCGGCTTCACCGACCGACCCGCCTTCAGCGACGCGCGCGAGATCTCCCGCGCGTTCGTCTCCTCCTACGTCGACTCGGAGCTCGACCGCGTCGACCTCGTCTACAACCGCTACGTCTCGCCGCTGACGCAGTACGTGCGCCGGCAGACGTTGTTGCCGCTGCAGCAGGCGGAGGTCTTCGGCGAGGGGATCCCCGAGCCCGACAAGCCGGCGGACCCCGAGCTCGCCGAGGCCCAGATGAAGTCCGCCTGGTTTCACGAGCCGGATCCCGAGGTGCTGCTGCCGAAGCTGTTCGAGGAGTACGTGGACCTCTCCGTCTACCGGGCACTGCTGGAGTCGGCGGCATCGGAGCTTGGCGCTCGCATGACAGCGATGCGCAGCGCCTCTGAGAACGCGCAGGACATGATCCGCGACCTGACCCTGGAGATGAACCGGGTGCGTCAGTCGGAGATCACGCAGGAGATCTTGGAAGTCGTCGCCGGGGCAGAGGCCCTCGGCTAGGAAAGGAACTGATGGCAGATAGCAACGGAAACGGTTCTCACACCAACGTCGGCACGGTCGAGCAGGTGACGGGCGTCGTCGTCGATGCCGTCTTTAACGACCACCTGCCGGAGATCTACTCGGCGCTGAAGATCGAGATCCCGGAGTCAAAGAGCCGGCGCGAGATGAACATCGTCTGCGAGGTCCAGCAGCACCTCGGCGACAACCGCGTCCGCACGGTCGCGATGGACGCCACCGACGGCCTCCAGCGCGGCGACGAGGTGGTCGACACCGGCGGGCCGATCACGGTGCCGGTGGGCCGCGACACGCTCGGGCGCATCTTCAACCTGCTGGGCGAGACGATCGACGGCGGCGAGCAGGTCGAGGGCGACGAGCGCTGGCCGATCCATCGCCCCGCTCCCACGATCGAGGAGCTGAAGCCCACCCAGGAGATCCTGGAGACCGGGATCAAGGTCGTCGACCTCCTCGCTCCCTACGCCAAGGGCGGCAAGGTCGGCCTCTTCGGCGGTGCCGGCGTCGGCAAGACGGTGCTGATCCAGGAGCTGATCCGCAACCTCGCCGAGGAGCACGAGGGCCTCTCGGCCTTCTGCGGTGTCGGCGAGCGCTCGCGCGAGGGCAACGACCTCTGGCTGGAGATGAAGGAGTCGGGCGTCATCGACAAGACGATGCTCGTCTTCGGCCAGATGAACGAGCCGCCCGGCGCCCGCCTGCGCGTCGCGCTCTCGGGCCTGACCATGGCCGAGTACTTCCGCGAGTCCGGCGGCCAGGACGTGCTGCTGTTCATCGACAACATCTTCCGCTTCGTCCAGGCGGGCTCGGAGGTCTCGGCGCTCCTGGGACGGATGCCCTCGGCGGTCGGCTATCAGCCCACCTTGGAGACCGAGATGGGCGGCCTGCAGGAGAGGATCACCTCGACCCAGCGGGGCTCGGTGACCTCGATCCAGGCGGTCTACGTCCCGGCCGACGACCTCACCGACCCCGCGCCGGCGTCGGTGTTCGCCCACCTGAACGCGACCTCGACGCTATCGCGCAGCATCTCGGAGAAGGGGATCTACCCGGCGGTCGACCCACTCGACTCGACCTCGACGATCCTCAAGGCGGACATCCTCGGGGAGGAGCACTACAAGACTGCGACCGAGGTCCAGGAGAATCTGCAGCGCTACAAGGAGCTGCAGGACATCATCGCCATCCTCGGCATCGACGAGCTCTCCGACGAGGACAAGCAGACGGTTAACAGGGCGCGCAAGCTCGAGCGCTTCCTCTCGCAGCCGTTCTTCGTCGCCGAGGCCTTCACCGGCCGCTCGGGCGAGTACGTGCCGGTCGCCGACACCGTCCGCAGCTTCCGCGAGATCCTCGACGGCAAGCACGACGACCTCCCCGAGAGCGCCTTCTACATGAAGGGCTCGATCGACCAGGTTCGCGAAGGCTCGGACGGCTAGACCCCGTGGCCGGCGAACACAAGCTCGAGGCGCAGGTCCTCACCCCGGAGGGCACCGTGTTCGAGGGCGGGCTGTTCCAGCTCTCGACCCGGACGGCCGTCGGCGAGGTCGGGATCCGCGCCCGCCATGCCCCGATGATCGCCCGGCTCGTGCCCTGCGAGCTGCGCCTGCACGACTCCGACAGCGGCGAGCCCGAGCGCTACGCTCAGGGCGAGGGGTGGCTGGAGGTCTTCGCCAACCGCGCCCGCGTCCTGGTCGCCGAGGCCAGCAAGCCCGAGGACCTCGACCCCTCCGAGCTCAAGACCCGCCTCGAGGAGGCGGAGCAGCGCCTGGAGGAGTCCGAGGAGGGCTCGGCCGACCGCGAGGCCGCCGAGCGCGACAAGGCCCGGGCCGAAGCCTTCCTGGCGATCGCCGAATCGAACTAGCGGCCGGAGCCGCCTGTAGCCGGGCGACGGCACCGGGCGCGCTACCTTGGAGCGCTTGATGGGAACGTCAGAGGAACAGGCGCTGGCCGAGAAGCTGATCGGCTACGACACCTCCACCCGGGAGGGAATCAAGCTGTGCGCGGGCTTCGTCAAGGGCTGGCTCGACTCGCGCGAGGTGGAGTCGAACCAGCTCGACATCCGCGGCCTCCCGGTGACGACGGCGACCGTCGGCCCTGAGGGGGGCACGACGGTGCTGCTGCACGGCCACCTCGACGTCGTGCCCGGCCGCGTCGAGCAGTTCCAGCCGCGGGTCGACGGCGACCGCCTACTCGGCCGCGGCTCGTACGACATGAAGGGCGCCCTCGCGGCGCTGCTGTTGGCTCTCGCCGACCAGCGCGCGCAGGGCGACGTCCGGGTCAGGCTCGGGGTCGTCCCCGACGAGGAGTCGGAGGAGGAGGCCGACCGCGGCGGCGACCTCCTGGTCAAGGAGGGGTTCGTCGGCGACTTCGCGATCACCGGAGAGCCCACCGACATGCACGTCGGCGTCGCCGCCAAGGGCGTGCTGGCGATGCGGCTGCAGGTCTCGGGCCGCGCAGCGCACGGGGCGACGCCGTGGCTGGGCGAGAACGCGATCCTGAGAGCGATGGACGTCTTCCGCGGAATCCAGTCGCTACCGTTTGCGTCTCAGAGCTCAGAGCTCTTCGACCGCCCCTCGATCAACCTCGGTCGCATTCTCGGCGGTGACGCCCTGAACAAGGTGCCCGACACTTGCTTCATAGACGTCGACGTTCGCTACCTGCCCGAGCAGGAGCCCGAGGAGATCCTCGGGGAGGTCAGCGGCCTCCCCGGCGCCAAGGTCATCTCGACCTTTTCCCGCCCGCCGGCGAGCGTCGACGCCGAGTCGGTGTACGTGCGAGCGCTGTGCTCGGCGGCGGCCCACCACCACGCCAACGGCGTCACCAGCATCGGCCGTGACGGCGCCTCCGACGCGGTCTGCTTTCTCGCGGCCGGGATCCCGGCGGTCGAGTTCGGGCCCCTGGGCGGCGGCCACCACGGGCCCGACGAGTGGGTCTCGATGAGCTCCCTGGCCAGCTACCGGAAGGCGATAGTCGAGTTCGTCTCGACGCTGCCGAGCGCGCTCGCCGCCGACAGCGCGAGCGGGGGCACGCCGCGATGAGCATCGACCGCAACGACGACGACGCCCCCGAGCGCGAGGACGCGCCCCCCGACGACATCGAGGAAGAGCTCGACGAGCCGCAGCCGGCGACGTGGGCGGGCAAGCAGGGCTGGAGCGGGCTGCCCGACGAGCCGGAGAACGAGGAGCCCACAGACGACGCGCCCCAGGCCGAAGACCCGGAGCTGACCCGCGAGGCCGACACGCTTGCGATCGCCGACCAGGAGGAGGCCCGCGAGGCTGCCCTGGCGGGCCTGCAAGCGCGCACGGCCGAGCATGCGGCGAAGCGTGGGGTGACCGACCCCGGTCCGGGCGCCGAAGAAGAAGCAGCAGAAGAAGAAGCAGTGCCGTGTTCGATGGTGTCGAGGGTTAGGCGTTGGATGGTGCGATGGTGGAGGTAGTCGACGAGTTGGCGTGCCCTTGGGAGGATCTCGGTTGCGGCGTTGGCCGCGTCGTCCTGGAAAGCCGCGAGCTCGGTGCCTGACCAGGGC
>JBKJZF010000096.1:0-3191 GCA_046715315.1 Solirubrobacterales bacterium
GCCCCGGGCAGCCTCGATCACGGCCTCGGCGCCGTCGAGGTCGGGCGTCCCCACGCCGAAGCGCTCCAGGCGCTTGCCGTCGGGGCCCGCCAGCCAGGCGATCACGTCGGTTCCCTGCGAGTCGCGCAGGCGGGCGCGGACGTCGTCGTGGGCGCGCAGGCCGCGACGACCGTCGGCGAGGACGTAGACCCCGGCGGCTCGAGCGGTCGGAGAAACCGCCAGCTCGGCGGTCTCGGGGCGCTCCTGGTTTGGCTCGAGCACGCGCCACTCGGCGCCCAACAGCCCCTGGACGTCGAAGCCGGCGAGGACGTCGGTCTGGCCGTGATCGGACATCAGGATCACCGCGTGCGAGTCGCAGAAGGCGTCGATGCCGCCGGCCTCGTCGACGAGCTCGCCGAAGGCCTGGTCGGCGAGGGCGATCGAGGCGGGCATGCCCTCGGGGCCGCTTTTGTGCGTGTGGTAGTCGTTGTCGGGGAGGCTGAAGAGGAGGAAGTCATAGGCGTCGTCGCGCAGCAGCTCGCGGCCGACGCAGCCCGAGTACTCGTCGCGGGTGCCGGGCCGGGCCAGGGTCGGCTTGCAGGGAACCCGGCGGCTGGCGTACAGCTCGCCCCAAAACAGCTCGTCGGGGCCCCAGGTGGCGTGGCGGAACTTGGCCGCCAGGGCGACCTTTCGCAACAGGCCCTCGAGCCCGAGCTCGTGGCGGGTGCGCCCGCGGTAGATCAGAAACGGGGTGCAGGCGCTGCGCACGCCGGCGTCGCCGAGGCGCTCGAACACGGTCTCCACCTCGGGCGAGAGGTGGGCCATGTTCATGTTGTAGACGACGTCGTAGAGGCTGCGAAAGAGGCCGAAGGCGCGGGTCGCCTCGAGCGAGTTGCCGTACTCGACGTAGCGGCGCTCGACCCGGTGGTACCAGTTCATCCCCATGATCCCGTGGCCGGGCTCGCCGTGGGGTCCCTGGCCGGGCCCGGTGCCGGTGGCGATCTCGGCGGTGCAGACGGGGGTCACCGTCGGAAACGACGAGATGCAGCCTGGCACCAGCGTGCCCCGCTCGAGCAGCGCCCCGAAGTTGGGGGCATCGCCGGCGGCGACGGTGCGCTCGAGCATGTCGGTGCGCAGCGAGTCGACGAAGATCAGGCAGAGCTTGCGGGTCATGGAGTACGTCTCACGGGGAGCTAGCGCAGGCTGCGAAGGCCCGCGTGCTTGTGGTCCGCGTGGTGGCGGCGGCCCAGCGCGAGGAAGACGATCGCGCCGAGCACGACCAGCCCCAGCGGGCCCCATAGCAGCGAGAGCGCGGCGATGATCAGCGCTCCGAGCGCGGCGATCCCGACGATCGTCCCGGCCGAGCCCTGTTCGCCCGCGCGCTCGGCGGCGCCGGAGACGACGGCGCGGGCGATGCCGAACGAGAACAGGGCGAGCGGGGCGCCCACGACCCAGCCCGGCCAGGCGGGGTGGTCCTCGCTGGCGAGGGAGGCGCCGAACATGAAGGCGCCGCCCAAGACGGCGATCGCGAGCAACAGCACCAGCACCGGCCCGGGGCTGCCGCGCTCATCCTGTGAGGCCGCGGCGACGGCGCCGCAGAACAGCCCGGCGGCGAGCGCGAGGCCGATCCCCTGAGATGCGGCTTGGAACAGATCCATCGGCCGAGGAGGCTAGCGGGAGGGGCGCTACGCGACCGTCAGCTTGTCCGACTTCGCCCGCTTGCAGACGTGGTCGTGCAGCGACGCTCCGATATCGCGCAGTCTGAGCTTCGCGTAGTAGTTCCCCGGTCCGGCCACGTCGTTCCCCAGTGACCAGTCGCCGTCGGACGCGGACGTCGTCGAACCGATCAGCGTGTCCGCGCCCGGCGCGACGCGAAAAACCTTGACCTTCCGATCCGGCTTGCAGGCGTTCTTCGAGGACTTGACCTTCCCGGTGAAGAAGTTCGTGATTACGCCTGGCCCGTAGTCGTCGAGGGTGACCTTCGAGTCGTAGGTGATGTCGTGCGCCGTCGCCGGAGCAACGAACCCGGTTGTGACGAAGACGGTCATCGCCACGGCAATCATCAGACATCGCATGCGTATTCCACCCCTTGTTCTCGCTTGGATGCCCTCAACCGTAAGGCCTAGTGGAGCCAGAAGCGCGACCGACTGGCTGCTGGATCACGAGCCCGCAGCGCTCGCCACGTACTCCGCGATCGCGTCGATCTGAGCCTGGTCGAGGCTGCCGGCGAACGAGGGCATCGTTGCGCGCCCATCGGTGACGGTCGCGACGACCTCGTCCGCGCTCGGGTCGACGGCATCGAGCGAGGGGCCGACGCTCCCCGCCGCCCCGGCGGCGACCAGGGTGTGGCAACTGGAGCAGTTGTCGACGAAGAGCTGCTCCCCGTCCACTGCCGCGTCCGCGTCGCCCGCGGCGCCGGAGCCCGCGGCCGCCGAGTGGTCCGCAGGCTGCGATCGATCGCCCGCAGCGCGCTCACAGGGGCGGGAACCCGCCGTCGGTGATGAACCAGAAACCGCTCGCGTACCAGGCGCCGACGAGGACGGCGAAGGTGAACCCGAGTGACCACAGGCAGTGGTATGCGACCGGCAGCGAGATCAAAAACGCGAGCCGGCCGCTGATCCGGTGCACCTCACCGGCCCAAGGCGGGGGCTCGACGCCGAGCTTGCCGTAGACCCAGGCAGCCGAGAGCACCTGCACCAGCGCGAATGCCACAGCGGCGGTTGCGAGGTAGACCTTCATCGCGATCGTCGACGAGAACAACAGGGTGAAGACCAGCTCCTGGCTCGGGTCGTGGACGTTGCCGTAGATCCCGAGGGCGAGCGCGATCGCGGCGCCGAGTCCGGCGGCGAGCAGCAGCCGCGAGACCGCTAGGTTTGCCGAACAGGAGCTTTCGACGAACTACGAAGGAGCTGGAGATGGAGCCCACGACCACGGTGATCGGCCCCGCAGACGGCAAGTTCCACGACCTCGGCGGGCTGGGCGTCAGGTTCATGGCCTGGGCCGAGCAGACCGGCGGCGGCTTCTCGCTGGTCGAGCACCCGATCGCGCCCCGCGCCCTGTGCGCGCCGCTTCACCGGCACTCGAACGAGGACGAGTACAGCTTCGTGGCGGAGGGCCGCATGGGCGCCCAGCTCGGCGACGACGTCGTGGTCGCCGAGGTCGGCGATTTCGTCTTCAAGCCGCGACACCAGTGGCACACCTTCTGGAACGCC